>JAHJSQ010000035.1 GCA_018830325.1 Gammaproteobacteria bacterium | reverse complement strand
GGTGTCAGGCATTGATTTCTAAGGACGCGTGAACCCAGCACCTAAATAATCCAAAATTGTTTATCATAGCAAATGGATTATGGTATTTAGGTGCTGGGTGAATACATCCCTGTAAGCTCTGACTGCAACGTCCTGTTGCAGACAGCCTTATAAATCAATGCCTGACACCTTCTCATACATGACTTATGCTGAATAATTACGAATGGTGTTTTTTAACTGGTAATGATAAACCTGACCGCATCGAGTCTTAATTGCGCGTCTTGAATATTTTCGTGCAAGAGCATCGCGGTTTCTTTTTGGAATTCGATTTCATCTTCGCGAATCGACGGATTGACTTGTTTTAGCCGAGTCAGCCGTTTGATTTCGCCGGTCATCGTCTCCAGCATGGTTTTTTGACTGTCCGTAATCAACTGGTTCATTTGCGCTTGGGCGTTTTGTTCGGCGATGTCGAGCAGGGTAGTCAGGTGTTTTCGTTGGCTGTTCAAAAAAGCGACGATCTGTGTTTTGTCGAATTTTTTGCCAGAGTCGATCAGCTCGATATGTTCGATCGTATCGGTCAGGTCGTCCTTGTTTTGGTCGATTAAAATGCGAATAGGTGTATGCGGCAGAAAGCGCCCTACTTGCAGTTCGGGCGGTGCGCTGCATTCGACGATGAACAAGCATTCCAATAAGAAGCGGCCGGCTTTTTGGTCTTTATGCTTGACGACACTGACGCCGGCATTACCGGTATCGCTGGACAGAATCATATCCATCGCGGCGGCAACCATTGGATGTTCCCAGGTTAAAAATTGCAGTTCCTCGCGGGCCAGCGCAATGTCGCGGTTTACTGTAACCGTCATGCCGTCCTCGGAAAGACCAGGGAAATGTGACATGCGCAGGTGTTCGCTGGGTCTTAGAATGAAGCAATCGGCCGAATGGAATTCGGTATCGACTCCGTAACATTCGAAGACGTCTTCCATGTAAGGCCATAGCACGCCTTCATTATCTCGTTGCTTGAGCTGATCGATCAGTTCTTGAGCTTCTTCTTTACGGCAGGAATTGAGTTCGAGCAGTAAATCGCGGCCATTATGCAATTCTATTTCGATTTGTTGCGCCAGGGTTTGAGTTTTGGCAATCAGTTTGTCGAGCGATTCGCTATCGTATTTTTCGAGCGCTGTCTGCAATTCATCATGCAGAAGCTCGGCGACGCGTTGTCCCGCCGAAGTATTGTGGCGGAAGGCGTTCAAACCTTCGTCGTACCAGCGGAATAGGGTATGTTCGCGGCCGCCGGTCAAATAGGGTATATGAATTTCGATGATGTGGCGTTGACCTATGCGGTCAAGGCGGCCGATGCGTTGCTGCAATAGGTCGGGGTTGTCCGGTAAATCGAATAAGATCAAATGGTGGACAAACTGAAAGTTGCGGCCTTCGCTACCGATTTCGGAACAGATCAGTAGTCTCGCCGAGCTTTCTTGGTCAGCGAAATAGGCCGCCGCGCGGTCGCGTTCGATGATCGACATGCCTTCATGAAAAACGGCCGCGGCGATGCCGAAACGCTTTTCGACGATGTGTTCGAGTTCGATCGCGGTTTGCGCATGCCGGCAAATCAATAATGCTTTTTGACCGTCTAAAGCTTTGATTTTTTCGACGAGCCAAAGTGTACGCGGGTCTTCCTGCAAGGATTCTGCGGTTCCGTTCAATGCGTAACTCTGACGTTCTCGGTCAGGGAAGCCCTGCACGGTTTGCCGGGAGTTTCTGAACAAAATCCGGCCGGTACCGTGATGGTCGAGCAGAATCTTCACCAGTTCTTCGCGTGCTACCTGTGATTTTTCCGGATCGTCCAGGTTTTTGAGTAGGGTATCGACATGATCGTGCTTGACCAGGCGCGCTAAATGGGCTTTTTCGTCCGGCGTTAGTGCTTGATTAGCCAACAGCGATTTGGCGGCTTCGGCAACGGGTTGAAAATGTGTTTCTTCTTCGAGAAAGGCGCTGAAACTGTAGAATCGGTCCGGATCCAACAGGCGCAACCGGGCGAAGTGGCTTTCCTTGCCGAGTTGTTCCGGTGTCGCGGTCAATAAAATCAATCCGGGTGTCGATGCGGCGAGATTTTCAATGAATAAATATTCCGGGCTGGCCGAGGTTTCGCTCCATTCCAAGTGATGAGCTTCGTCGACGATGACCATATCCCAACCGGCTTCCAATGCTTGTTGTTGCCGTTTCGGATGTCGCGCGAAAAACTCCTGGCTGCAGAGTATCAATTGTTCGGTGTTGAACGGATTTTCAGTCGACGGTTCGGATTCGCCGATATAGTCGATATCGATGTTTTCGATACCGAGGCAGCGCACTTCGTCGAGAATGCTGAATCGTAGATTAAAGCGCCTGAGCATTTCCACCAGCCATTGATGCAGGAGGCTTTCGGGCACGATGATCAGGGCGCGATTGCTTAACCCGTTATTGAGCCTGTGATGAAGAATCAATCCGGCTTCGATGGTCTTACCGAGACCGACTTCGTCGGCAAGCATGATTCTAGGTGTTGGACGCCCGGCGGCTTCATGCGCGATGAATAATTGGTGCGCGATCAACGACGTCCGTCCGCCTTGTAAGCCTTTGATCGGCGATTGTTGATGTTCACGGCAGTATTGCCATGTTTGATAACGCAATTGAAACCAAGCGCTCGGGTCGAATTGCCCTGTAAATAAGCGATCTTGCGGTTTATTGAATTGGATATGATGGTTCAATTCCATTTCATCGAGGCTTGTTTCCCGGTTCTTCTCGGTTTTACCGACATATGTCACCAGACCATTGCGCTCGATGACTTTGGTTACGGTCAGTTTACTGTATTCGGTGGACTCGATGGTATCTCCTTCGCTGAAGATGACGCGCGTCAGGGGAGCGTTATCTTTCGCATACACGCGTCGTTCGCCGGTAGCCAAAAAGAGCATTGTCACGCGGTTGTACTCGGATTCGACGACGATGCCTAAACCCAGTTCGGATTCGGTGTTGCTGATCCAGCGTTGACCTGGAATAAAATCATTCATTAAACAAACCTTTTAGATGAGACCTAAGGCGGGCTTCGATCGGGAGCGATAAATCTAAATTCGGCGCCGGGGATGCGCTAAAAAACCCAGCGCCTAAATTATCTGAGTCATTGAAAGCCGATAGGCAATGGAAATTAGGTGTTGGGTTTGTGGCGTCTGTTGACGAGCGCCTCGGCGCCGAATATTGATCTTCGATGGATGCAATCAATTGCCCTCGACACTCAGGGCAAGCGCATTAAAATAATTAATATATCAATATGTTATCCTGTCGCTTAGAACGCTTAGTCAATTTGGTTTAGCTTATGATCCCCTCCCTGGGTCCCGTTAGGCCGCGCCGAGCACTGGCGATTTTGCCGAGAATAGCCCGTTAGGGGAGTGGCAGGGATGCCGCTCGTTTTCGGAGGGCTAGGGATAGCCCTTCCGAAAACCCTCGGCAAAATCGTCAGCGCACAGGATGCAGCGGCCTCCGGGTGTCTTTTCTTTTGGATAATTTTCTTTGGACAAGCAAAGACAAAATCGCCTGGAGCGATTTTGAACAGCTTTAGCTGGCCCGTAGGGCGAAACCCATGGATGGGTTTCGTAGCAGTATCGCGGTTGTCGGTCCGCGAACCGACTACACATAAGCGTCGCGATAGCGACACAAAGCCTTATTTAGGTTTCAAGCTAAATCTTATAGTTAACCAAGAAAAAGGAATATTTTAACTATCTGATTTTCTATAGTGTTT
>JAHJSQ010000034.1 GCA_018830325.1 Gammaproteobacteria bacterium | reverse complement strand
TAACGACCACAAAAACGCGCTGCCGCTCGGCTTTCAATTGCACGAATACCGGATCGATGCGGTCTTGGGCGCCGGCGGCTTTGGTATTACATACTTAGCACAGGACTTACACCTGAACAAACCGGTCGTGATCAAGGAATATCTGCCGACCGACTTGGCGGTCCGCGAAGCCTCGGTCACGGTAGCGCCGAAATCGACCCGTGACCAAGATGCTTATCAATGGGGTCTGGAACGTTTCATGGCTGAAGCCCAAACGCTGGCGCAATTCAAACACCCGAATATCGTCCAAGTGTTCCGGTACTTTACCGCACACGGCACGGCCTACATCGTCATGGACTACGAGCAAGGCGAAAGTTTGAGCGCCTACCTGGACCGGCTGCAACGCCCCTTGAACGAAGCAGAAGCGCTGTCAATTTTTCTGCCGGTACTCGATGGCGTGCGCGCCGTTCATCAGGCCGAATTTCTGCACCGTGACATCAAACCCGATAATATCTTTCTCCGTACCAACAGCACGCCGATCTTGATCGATTTCGGCGCGGCCCGAATGGCCTTGGGCGAACGCAGCCGCAGCTTGAGCGTGGTAGTCAGCGCCGGTTTCGCCCCGTTCGAACAATACAGCAGCCAAGGCAGACAAGGACCGTGGACCGACATCTATGCGCTGGGCGCCACCTTATATCGGGCAATTACCGGCAATGCCCCGCCGGAAGCGACCGAACGCAGCATGGCGTTGACCGAAGACGAACCCGACCCCTATCAACCGCTCAGCGGCAGACTCGAAAGCCAAAGCTACAGCCCGGCTTTTTTGGCCGCGATTGACCAGGCTTTGGAATTTCGCGGCAAAGACCGGCCGCAAACGGTTAGAGAGTTTCAATACTTGTTACAAGGCAAGATCTCGCAAAGCCCAACGAACCAGCCCGAAGCGGCAGAATCACGACCGAAAACAGCAAACACGACACCCGTCGCCAACACCTCGCCAACCTCAAAGCGATTTACCGGCACTTTATTGATGTGTGTAATTCTCGGCTTGATCGTGTTAGGAATTGGTTGGATTAAACAAATGGAAGAAGAAAAAACGCAACAGCAAGCGCAGGCCGAACGTCTGGCTGAGAAAAAACGAATACAGCAAGAAACAAAACTTCGTGCCGAGGCGGAAAGAAAAGCCGATGAGAAGCGCAAACTGGAAGAAGCCAAGCGAAAAACTGAAACCGAACGCTTGGCTGAGAAAAAACGAAAACAACAGGAGGCCAGCCTTCGTGCCGAGGCGGAAAGATTAGCCGATGAAAAACGTAAACTGGAAAAAGCTAAACGGCAGGCGGAGGCGGAGCGCATGGCTAAGGAAAAACGAAAACAGCAGGGAGCAAAGCTTCGTGCTGGGACAGAAAATATAGCCGATGAAAATCGCAAAACACAAGAATGTAGTATGTACAAATACGTTGATCCTAATGGTAAGGTTTATTATTACGATAGCCAAAGAACTCCAGAATATAAATGTTTTATTCGTCGGGGAAATCATAACGCCGATCTTGATCGATTTTCTCGGCAATGACAGTGTCCGTAGCAGCTATAAGATTGGTAACTTCCACGTTCGTTTGGTGCGGCGGACAGTGATTATTTTTTTTGAAAACAAACCAAACCGGCAACACACTTGTCCGTTATGTCTAATTGATCTATAACCAAACTAACCACAGGTAATCCGCCATTGAACAGAGATTTCATCGGTAACGGCCAAACCCTCGGCGAACGCAGCGAACAACAAGATTATTTCGCCACGTTTGACAGTCAGGATGCGAAGGTTTTTATCGTGGCCGACGGCATGGGCGGCTATTCCGGTGGAGCGATCGCCAGCGAGCAAGTCACCAAAGCGTTTGTTCGGTCTTTCAAAGACCGGACAAACGCCAGCACACCATCGGCGTTGGCGGCCGCTTTGCAAGCCGCTCATGCGCATTTAAAACAGCTCTGCGAACAAGCGTCAGCAGGAGAGGCCGATATGGGGACCACTCTGGTGGCTTTGGTCTTGGCTGAAGGCAGGGCGTATTGGTTGAGTGTCGGCGACAGTCCTTTGTACCGCTTGAGCCAAGGTCATTGGCAGCGTTTGAATGCGAACCATGCTTTTGCGGAGGTTTTGCTGGAAGACGTCGAGTGCGGGCGAATGAGCCGGGAGGAAGCCCTGCAACATCCTGGATATCATACGATTACCAGCGCGGTGACGTCCGAGGAGATTCCCTTCATCGATTGCCCGAATGAAGGTTTGCCGGTCCGTCCGGGCGACCGCTTCTTGCTGGCCAGCGACGGTATTCATACGCTCACCGATCCGGAAATTCATGCCTTGATGAATGAAGGGCATGACGCGCAGCAAACGGCCGATAGGCTGTTGTCGGTCGTCGCGCAGCGCCAATTACCGGGGCAAGACAATACCACGGTATTGACGGTCTTTTGTGAAGGAGAGCATTCCAAATCAGTCAAACCGCGCCGTTGCCGTCCGGTTTTTCTGATTGCACTGGCGGTCGCCGGTCTGATTGCAGCGGCTTACGGATGGTTGGATAAGACGCTCTGGCCAACCCAACCGGCAGGTATTGCGATGCCGTTCGACAATGAACTGGACCATCGCATAGCAGCCGTGAAGGAAGATGAGTCCACTGAACCAAACGCATTGCGAGCGGATGAAGCCGTTATCCCTTCGTCTTCGAAAGCCCCAGCCCCATCGCTTCAGCATGAACCGGACCAAAATGACTAGACGAGTGATTCTTCGCGGGGTTTTGCTGGCCTTGACGATGCTCTTGTCTCTATCGGCTTGCCGGGACCAAGCGGTCGATTGGGAGCAATTGGATAGGGCGGTGATTCGTGTGGTGGCGATCGATAATGCCCGGCCCGGCCATTTCAATGCGTTATCCAGCGGAAGCGCATTTGCGATTAACGGCCAGGGTTATTTCATCAGTAATCATCATGTCGTCGAGGCCGCCTTACAGGCGTCTGTCGAGTTGGTAGCGGTCGAGGCGATCGTTCCGGAACCCAAGTTGCATCGTGTGGATATTGTTTGGTCGTCCGCCGAACAGGATTTGGCCATTCTCAAAATCGATAGCTTGCCTTTGCCGCCCTTGCCGTTGACCAAGGCGGATGACGTCGTAAAAAATCAAGAGGTGGTATCGATCGGTTTTCCGGGCGCTTCGGATAATAGCCCCGAGAATCCTGCCTTCATCGACCCTAAAATCAAACGGGGCGTCATTTCGGCACGGCAATTATTTCCGTTGACGAGCGGCGGCCGCGCGATCGCATTGTTTGAGCACGATGCCACAGTAAATACCGGCAACAGCGGCGGTCCGTTGCTCGATGCCTGCGGTCGGGTCGTTGGCGTCAATGTTGCGAAAGCCAGAAGCGGGATCCATGCCGTGGATGCTTCAGGCGGCCGTGCGCCAAACCAAATCGGATTGGATATCAACGAAGGGACTTTTTTTTCGATACAGTCGGATGAATTGATTCAAGCTTTACGTTCCCATCGCATTGATTTTAGTCTCGATCATTCTCTATGCAAGCCCATGGCGAGCGATCATCAGGGCTTGATCGCGATTGTCGTCGTCTTGGCATTGCTTTTGGCCGTGACGCTCCGGCAACAACGGAAGCATTCTCCAGCTATCGTCGATAGCCATGTATTGAGCGAATGGTATCGAAAAAAGTGGGGCGAAAAAATGCCGTCCGGCCATCCTGCAGGCTTTATCAAGCGCGACTCGAAAGGGTTTCCAAAACCGCAGCCGTTGCCAAACCCCACGGTGGCGATTGTATTGCATCCGGAAAAGAAGCAGTGGCCGGTATTGACTTTGCAGCCAGGCGTTATCTATAAGTTGGGCCGCGATCCGAATCAAGTGAGCTTTGTGATCGAGCAGACCGATGTTTCCCGATGCCATGCCCAGTTACGATGGCATGAGCGGCGCGGCCTACTGGTCATGGACTTAGATTCCACCAACGGCGTTTTTGTCGATCATGTCAAACTTGCCAATCGGGTTTGGGCAACGGTCAAGCCGGGGCAACGCTTGATTTTCGGTTCGGAGCAAGTCGTTTACCGAATGGCGGACGATTGACGATGCGTCGCCGCAATCGCGAGATTTCTATTTTCAGCATGTCGGCGCTGGATTTGTTTGCTTCGGCCTTGGGCGCGTTCGTATTGTTGACGTTGATTTTGTTGCCTTACTATCTCAAAGAGTCGCCGCCGGAATTAACCGCCAAGGTAGCGCAATTACGAGAACAGTTAACGCGGCAACAACAGCTATTGGAGCAGCAGCAACAAGCGAGAAGCGAGGCGGAGGCTAGAGCGAGACAATTGCAACAGCAAGTCGAATCGGCCCGGCAACAGCTGGCCAAAACCTTTTTAGTGATTTACATCCGCTGGAGCACGGTTAACCATGATGTGGATTTGCATGTCGTCAATCCGGCCGGGATCGAGTTTAATTTTCGGCAAAAGACACACCCCAATCATCCTGGCGAACTCACCGAAGACAGCCTCGTGGGGCCCGGCAATGAAGTGTGGGAATTGCATGAGGCGACGCCGGGCGTGTACCGTGTTTATGCGAATTTATATGCCCGGCGCGGTAATCCGGCAGCGGCGGAAGTCAAGGGCCGAGTGTTTTACCGTGACGGCAGCAGTCAATTGAAGCCTCTGCGTTTGCCGGTGGAGCAACAAAAAGGCTTGATGGCTAGCATTACCGTGAACGCTGACGGTAGCGTACAAGTCGACTAACATACATATGAGAGGAAGCAATTATGAGGCGACAGGTTAATCATTGGTTTCGTTATGGGCTGTTATTGTCGATGACCCTCAGTCAAGCCATGGCTGCGGAAATCGTTTTGGATGAAGCCGTTTACGATCGAGAACACCAACGGCTAAAGATAAGCGCTTGGGTAGAGGGTGAGACGGCCGGGCCGATCAGCAGCGTCGAGTTGATTGACGGAGCAACGCCATTAACGCCGACGACTCGGGAATGGGCGCCGCAACCCGAATGGCCGGTTTGCTATTTGTTGATGACCGATACCAGCCTGTCGATGCGAAATTTTTTCAGTGCACAAGTGATTCCCTTGCTGAAGGCTCTGGTTGCCGAAAAAAACGAATGGCATCGCTACGCCATCGGCGGTTTCGATGCCGGATTAACGGTGCTGCAAGACTTTACCGAAGACCCGGCACCGTTACTCGACGCGATCGATCGCTTGGAACTGAAAGGCCAACGCACCGAATTATTCCGCTCGTCGCTGCAAGGCCTGGACGAACTGAAATGCTGCGATGGTTATCGCCGCATATTGGTTTTGGTTTCCGATGGCGATGCCGAAGATTTGCCCGGCGCCTATGGGCCGAATGACGTGATACAGGCGGCGCAAAATGCCAAGATCAGCGTGGTTAGCCTGGGTGTCAAAGATGGCATCGAACAGCAGAACCTGCGCCGTTTGGCCGAATCGACCGGCGGTTGGTATTCGCTGTACCGAGCCGGTATGCCGCTGCCGGAATTGGGTGCTGAATTTTTTCAACGATCGGATACCGGTCTTCGCTTGACGATCGACCGCGATGGTTTGCCCGATAGGGTTAACGATCTGTATTTGGCGGTTGGACTAGTCGATGGTCAAAGCTTGAAAAAGCCTTTGGACTTGAACATTCCCGATCGGCAGGCGGAGACTGGTCCTGCGGCAAACATGGAGTATTTCCCCCCAATCCTTTTGGCTTTTGCCGCAGTCCTGCTGCTGATACTGATTATGTTGATTGTAAAGCGCCGAAAACGGGCGCTTGAGCCGACAACGTCACAGCAACCGGAATCCGTTTCCGAAACGCACACGCCTTCCACCGATGATTCATTGCCGAAAGCCCAATTACGGCACTCAAGCGGGCAGGTTTTTCTTATCGACCGGCGAAGCATGCGCATCGGCGCATTAGACGATAATGATGTCGTCATCGATGACCCAACCGTTAGCCGTTATCAGGCCATTATCGATTTCAAAGATGGCATCTATTATCTAACCGACCGGGGTGCTACCAATCCCAGCCTGGTCAACGGACAAGCCGAATCGCATTGCCGATTAAAGTCAGGCGATGTCATCCAGTTCGGCCGGTGGCAAGCGGTCTTTGAAGAGTTGTAGATCGGCTTTGTCGTTTTTACTTTACATGAAGGCAAGTTGTTTCTGAATGGCGCCGTTAAATTCAGGTCAAATAATCAGAGAGGTGATTGCAGTTATGTCCCAGATATACAAGTTAAAAGGGTTTATTTCGGTTGAGTTTGATGATTCTGAGGTGAAGTCTAATTCGGAACCTAAGGGGCCGTTATTTTTAGTGATTCCTGATCAAGCCAATTTATCGCCCTGTAAGCAATATGCGGTAGGGTTTCAATATGAGTCGGATCAAAATACGTCCGATCAAAAAAAGCCGGATCATTTGGAAGCAAAGGGTTTTAAGCTTGAAGATGGCAAGTTAAGAAAATTGTCGGTTTCGAGCCCTCAAGTTGATTGGGTTTCTCACTTGGTCAATATCGCGTTGCAGCAAAAACCCGTGTTAATCCATTTAAATGAGAATAAAGAAATTGTCGGCTTTACCTTTCCTGCGAATTGATGGGAGCAAAGATGAGTCTTTATGTCGAAACTTATGATGCCGATAGCCTGGATGAGTTGATTCGATTGGTTTTACAAACGCCCAAAACCGACGAGCGTAATCTCTTATATTTTCGCGGAGAAAATAAAGATTTCGGTGAGACGGCATTAGCCCCTTCGATTTATCGCAATGAAGATCTGCTCAAGAGAGAACATGAGTTTTATCGTGAGATGCAGCGCTTTAACGATCAGGAGTTTTTAACCGATAAAACCGCTTTTGATAAGTTGGCGCGAATGCAGCATTACGAATGCCCGACACGAATGATTGATATCAGTGAAGATGTGCTCAGCGCAACTTATTTTGCATTGGATAAGCGTAAAGACAATACCGATTCCGTTCTTTATGTATTGGAGATAAAAAAGGACAAAATAAAATACTATGATTCCGACGCGGTAAGCGTCGTTGCAAATTTGGCCAAGTCGCCGTTGGATGATAAAAATGATCATCAAAAGTCCAAGGCGGCGCTTTGGCGTGATGGCCGAGACTATTTCAATGACAGACCAGGTTATCGCTGCAGGGAATTAGAAAGCAAAAGTTTTTTACTGCATGATATTAAAGAGGAAAAACCTTATTTTGAAGATAAGATCGACCCCAAGCATTTGTTTTCGTTATTTTGTGTTAAACCAAAATACACGAATCAACGAATACATGGGCAAAAAGGAGCCTTTTTGCTGTTTGGATTCAATAAAGACGATTATAAACAGTCGATCAACATATTAAAAATAAGTGGAACGGGCTTACAGATCGAATTGGATCCGGATCTTCACCCTATCGCTAAAATTACCAAAATTAGAGTGAGTAAGAATATCAAGCAAAGCGATTTGGAAAAATTAGGTATTTCTAAACCTTATATTTACCCGGAATTAGATAAGGTTTCGGAATATTTAAAGCTTGCCGATTAACTATGGCAATAACGAGCGAACGGAGGTAGATCTATATTATTGTTCAATTTATATTTTGTCCATGGCTAAACCCATTAGAATCGAATTTTAGGGCGCACACTATCATTTGACTTCCCGTGATGACTGCCGTGAAAACATCTATAACGATGATGAAGACTGAAGACAGGGCTCAATTTATTGATTTTTTGGGGTCATTATACACAGCATGAGTTTTCTGACATAAAAATCGATACATAAAAAAATAATTCACTTTCAAAATGAATATCAAATTTTTATTGTTTACCAGCTGTATTTGTGTACTTTTTGGTTGTGCAAATAGAGGAATTCAAACCCAAACAGGCCTAGAAGTCATAGATGTGATGCCAGTTTTCCAAAGTGGAAATGCGAGGTTGAATTGCGATACGACATGCTCTGGATCTTGGGGAGCTTCAAGAAAAAAATTTAAGGGATTATATGAGCAAAAACTATGGAAAGATCTTGCAATAGAAGTCGCAAGAGTGGGATTTAGATCGGACCAAACATACTTTTATTTTGGGCAAGCAGCTGAAGGTCTCGGCAATATAGAAGCAGCTCGTACTTACTATAAACTAGGATTAGTTAGCTTTAAGTGCGATGGTGTTTTTAACAACTGTGATGGCTTTGTCTTTCCCAAAGATTTGTTGGATGCGATGAATCGTGCATATTCTGGCCCAACCTGAACACCCATTCTGGAGCAATCTGAACACCCATTCTGATTCAAGTTGAACACTGATTCTGGTTTCAAGCTGAACACTTTTCTGGATTTTCCAGAATCGGTGTTCAAGTTGCCAGAATG
>JAHJSQ010000033.1 GCA_018830325.1 Gammaproteobacteria bacterium | reverse complement strand
GTTGACAGGCGATTTTGCTTGATAATGGATACGGAGTATCGGGTTATCAGGCATAAATCGTCCTGTCGAACGATTGGTTCTCAGGGAGCGAAGCGGACTGAGGGCCATTCGTTCGACAGGTTTCCTGTCAACTCGGCCATTCTCAGGGTGCGTAGCGCAGCGGAGCACCCTGAGAACTATTGATTATCAGGCAAATCTACCCGATAAGTTGATATTGGCGGTCTTTTCAGGCACTTTTGCCCTGATAACTCCCAAAAACCGGGAAATGTGCCTTGATAACCTGATATTAGCCGTAAATTCGGGCAGATTTGCCTTTAGCCTGACCACAGCAGAACAACCTTATGTCTACGCCGACCTTGTTGGAAAATGCTCGCCGCGTCATGCGGCTCAAGCATTACTCGCTCCTTAACTAAAATGACCTTAAAAACCTATGCAGATCTAGGCTTGCCGACCCGTCCTTACGTTATCTACATGGATGTGGGTAAGGGGTGTGCAGGAGCGGAAGCTTTTCAACCCTATCCAAAGCAAACCCTAACGTTCGGAGCGGGTTAAATAACCCGCCTACTCTTCCTCTTCTTCGAGCAATTTCAATTTTAGCCAATGAATTCGGCGGCTGTCCGCTCGGACCACTTCGAACCTGAGCTTGCCTTCGATCACTTTTTCGCCTTTTTGCGGTAGGTGTCCGAGCTTGGTCACGATAAAGCCGCCGACCGTATCGTATTCCTCGCTGGATAATCCCGAGGAAAAAAATTCATCGAAGTCATCCATCGGCGTCAACGCCTTGACCATATATTCGTTTTCGTTGCGCTGAACGATATAACCCTCATCGGGCTCCTGGTCGTGCTCGTCCTCGATATCGCCGACGATTTCTTCGAGTATATCCTCTATCGTCACCAAGCCTGCCGCGGTACCGTACTCGTCGACGACGATGGCTAGGTGATTGCGATTGGTACGAAACTCTTTCAACAACACATTCAAGCGCTTGCTTTCCGGCACGATGCTGACCGGACGCATCAATTCCTCGACTTTGATATCATGATCGGTCTCGGTCAGAGCATAAGGCAGCAAATCTTTTGCCAACAAAACGCCGACCACTTTACTGCGGTCCTCTTCGATCACCGGAAAACGCGAATGACCGTGTTCGAGCACCAACGGAAAAATGGTTTTCAAGTCGGCATCTCTTGGCACGACGACCATTTGCACTTTCGGAATCATGATATCCCGTGCCCGCATTTCCGAAACCTGAAGTACGCCTTCAATCATTGCCAGCGCATCAGGGCCTAGTAAATGTTTTTCCCGAGCTTCCCGTAAAATCTCAAGAAGATCTTCCTGATCTTGCGGTTCGCCGCTTAAAAGTTGTCCTAGTCTGCCGATCCAACTTTTTTGCGGCGTCTGACTCGGATAGGGTTCGTCGTTCATACCTCGTTTGCCTCGTTATACGGATTATCGATGTTCAATTGTGCCAATATTTCGATTTCTTTCGCTTCCATTAATTCGGCTTCGTTATCTTCGACATGATCGTAACCCAGCAAATGCAGGACTCCATGCACGATGATATGCGCCCAATGATGCTCCAAAACCTTGTTTTGCTCCAGCGCCTCTTCGGCCAAGACCGGCGCGCATACGACCAAATCGCCAAGGAGATTGGATTCGATATAGTCCGGCGCGTCGAAAGGAAAACTTAAAATATTGGTTGGGCCCGATTTGGCTCTATAGTGTTCGTTGAGTTGACTGATCTCTAGCTTATCCACGATACGGATTACCAGCTCGGTATCGTCGGGATACTCCTTTAGCGCAGCGTCGACCCAAGTTTGCAATTGACCACTATCCGGGACAGCGTCCGACATGGTCTCTTGTTGAATTTCAATGCTGTTCATCAAGGGTTCGGGGTTGTTTTTTCATAGGCCTCATAGGCAAGAACAATTCGCTGTACCAACGGATGCCTAACGACGTCTTTCGCGCCGAAAAACGTAAAACTGATGCCTTCGACATGCTCTAATACCTTCAACACATGGCGCAATCCCGACATTTTTTCGGAAGGCAAATCGATTTGCGTGATGTCGCCGGTAATGACGGCGGTCGAACCGAAGCCGACCCGCGTCAAAAACATCTTGATTTGCTCGACGGTCGTGTTTTGCGCTTCATCGAGAATAATGAAGGAATCGTTCAAGGTTCTGCCGCGCATGAAGGCTAACGGCGCAACCTCAATGACATCGCGGTCGATCAATTTCTCGACGCGCTCGAAGCCGAGCATTTCATACAAAGCATCGTACAGAGGACGTAAGTAAGGATCGACTTTTTGCGCCATGTCGCCGGGCAAAAAACCGAGTTTTTCGCCGGCTTCTACAGCAGGACGAACCAGAATGATTCGACGGACTTTTTCGTTTTGCAAGGCTTCTACCGCGCAAGCGACCGCAAGATAGGTCTTCCCGGTTCCTGCGGGGCCGACGCCGAAATTAATATCGTGAGTCGTGATTTTTTTTAAATAATTTTGTTGATTGGCGCCCCTGCCTTTGATCACGCCGCGCTTAGTTTTGACCGTCACTTGATGTTGAGCCGCCGTTTCGGCCTTGACCGCATCAAGGGCTTCGTCGATGCTGGAGTCCTGCATCGATAGATGCACTTGCTCGGGAGTCAATAATTCCAGTTCGGTGCTGTCAAATAGCTTATGCATCACCGCGCAAGCTGCTTTGACCGCCTGCTCTTCACCGCTGACTTTGAAATGATTACCTCGATTGGCGATTTCCACCAGCATGCGTTGCTCGATCTGACGCAGATGGCAATCGAATTGGCCGCAAAAATTGGAGAGTCTGCTGTTATCGGCCGGCAACAGCGTAATTTCTTGAGATGACATCAATTGCTTAAGCCACCGCAGTTATTTTTGAGGTCGAAGATTCGACCATACGCCCGCGAAGAGAATTAGGCAAGGCCTCGGCTATGTATACGTCGACGAATCGCCCCGCTAATCGGGGATGACCAATGAAATTGACGACGCGATTATTTTCGGTTCGACCCTGCATTTGTAACGGATTCTTTTTTGACGGGCCTTCAACCAAGACCGTTTGCACGGTATCGACCATGCTCGCCGAAATTTGGGCCGCCATTTCATTGATGCGGTTTTGCAACCGTTGCAAACGTTGCTTCTTGACTTCGAGAGGCACATCGTCCGGCAAATCGGCAGCGGGCGTACCGGGCCTTTGACTGTATATAAAACTGTAGGAAAGATCGAAGCCGATCGTCTCGATCAAATCCATCGTATCGTCGAAGTCCCGATCAGTTTCGCCCGGAAAACCGATAATGAAATCGGAAGATAGAGAAATATTCGGGCGAACCTCGCGCAATTTGCGAATAATCTCGAAATAGTCGTCGCGTACATGACCGCGCTTCATTTTTTTCAAAATCGCATCGCTGCCGCTCTGAACCGGTAGATGCAGATGATCGACCAATTGCGGAATTTCGGCATAGGCTTCGATCAGGCTGTCGCTGAATTCGACCGGGTTCGACGTCGTAAAACGAATCCGGTCGATACCGTCGATCGCCGCTACATGGTGTAGTAAAAGCGCGAAATCGGCGATATCGCCGTCCGCCATCAGCCCCCGATAAGCATTGACGTTTTGCCCAAGCAGGTTGACTTCGCGAACGCCTTGCTTCGCCAAGACCGTGATCTCGGCAATCACATCGTCGAGCGGACGGCTGATTTCCTCGCCTCGTGTATAAGGAACGACGCAAAACGTGCAATATTTGCTGCAGCCTTCCATCACCGATACGAAAGCTTTAGGACCTTCGGCACGAGGTTCCGGCAAAGCGTCGAATTTTTCGATTTCGGGAAAGCTGATGTCGATGACACGCTTATGCTTGTTGCGAGCTTCGTCAAGCAATTGCGGCAATCGGTGCAAGGTTTGCGGACCAAAGACAATATCGACGAACGGCGCGCGTTTTTGTATCGCCTCGCCTTCTTGACTCGCCACGCAACCTCCAACGCCGATGATAACATCGGGCTTCAGCTCCTTGAACGGCCGCCATACGCCCAAAGCCGAAAAGACTTTTTCTTGCGCTTTTTCGCGCACCGAGCAAGTGTTGAGTAATAAAACATCGGCCTCGTCGGGTTTGTCGGTCAACTCCAGACCGTGAGATGCTTTCAGTACATCCCGCATTTTGTCGGAATCGTACTCGTTCATCTGACAACCGTTGGTCTGAATATATAATTTTTGCGTCATTGTATGTACATCTAAAAAAACACCCCGTCATTACAACGGAGAAAAGAGGCGGCTATTTAATCACCAAATGGAAAACAAAAAAAGCCCTCAATCGACTGACGAGAGCTTGCAAAGGTCGCTTATTATACTTCGCATATTCCCTATAGGCATGCAAAATCCGGTTTATTCATAGCGAACACGGCTCGATTCCAAAACTTAAACTGTATTATGGAGATTATTTTTTATTCTTCAAGCCCAAACCTCCCCTTTCACCTTTCACCTTTAATATCACGCCGAATTTCGGATGATCGAAATAATGGTCTTCATCAAACTTAATTCGCCTTGATTCGGACAATCTAAAAAATCGCTCGGGATCGGGCTGATACTCAAGATCTAAGGTCACGGTCAAAAAATCGCCTCGTTCGAGCTGAAAAAAACCGTCCAACACATTAGCCGCATCCTGAATTCGAACCGCATCGCCGGCACTGTCCACATCGATGGCTTGAATCCAAGCATAGTGGGCGATCGGCTGATACGTTGAATAACGCGAAAGCGTAGCGTAGACATGGGATAACGATTTTTGTTCCGTGGCGGCCTGAGCCAATGCCGACACTTCGACGACCCGACTCGGCCATTGTATCCCGCTGCGGGTTTGATCGAACAATTCGGTCGTCGGCATGTCTTGCCCGAATATAATCAATTCAATTTGAAAACGATCCTGCGCCGAAACCCATGAGACTCGCATTATCAACAACATAAACAAGACCATGCGAAATGCACTTTTATTATTGGTCATTATCATCTCTTCGCTATTTCAAACACCTTTGTAACCAGACGTAATCGGATAACGCCGATCGCGACCGAAGGCTCGAGGGGTTATCCGAATACCGGGCGGCGATTGCCGACGCTTGTATTCGTTGCGATCGACCAGCGTAATCGCCCTAACGACATGCTCCGCGGCAAATCCTGCGGCAATAATCTCTTCCGCCGATTGATCGAACTCGACATAACGCTCCAGAATCGGATCCAGAACTTCATAAGGCGGCAATGAATCCTGATCGACCTGATCCGGCGCCAATTCCGCCGATGGTGGCCGCGTTATCACTCGCTCAGGAATGACTTTCGAAATCGAATTACGATAACGCGCCAACGCATAGACCAAGAGCTTCGGCACATCCTTGATCGGCGCGAATCCGCCTGCCATGTCGCCATAAAGTGTCGCATAGCCGACACTCATCTCGCTTTTATTGCCCGTCGTCAGCAACAATTTACCTTGCTTATTCGACAAGGCCATCAGCAAGACGCCGCGACAACGAGCCTGAATATTTTCCTCGGTCGTATCCTTGGCAATGCCGGTAAATACCGGGGCCAACATCTCGTTAAATGCCGTAACAGCCGGTTCGATAGGAATAATGTGATAGTTCACACCTAACGCCTTGGCTTCCGATTCGGCATCTTCGTTGCTCATCGTTTGCGTATAACGCGAAGGCATCAATACCGCTTCAACCTTATCGGCACCGAGCGCATCGACTGCCAATGCCAGTACCAGCGCCGAATCGATGCCTCCAGATAAACCCAATAAGGCTCCATTAAAGCCATTTTTACTGACATAATCGCGAATTCCCAAGACCAAAGCCTGATATTCGCTCGACACCGGTCGATAAATCGGGGCGCATATCGATTTAATCGGTTGCTTGCCGGTAAATTCGACGACACAAAGTTGCTCTCGAAACTCCTCGGCGCGAAACGCGACTGCACCGTCGCTATCGACAACAAATGACGCACCATCGAAAACCAATTCGTCTTGTCCGCCGATTAAATTGACATAAACCAAAGGAACTCCGGCAGCTTTGACTTGATCGCAAACGACCTGCTCGCGCTGATGAATCTTACCGGCATGGAAGGGCGACGCATTTAAGGTCAACACGATATCCGCGCCGGCCTGACGGTTTTTGTCAACCAAGCCCGACTGCCAAACATCCTCGCAAATCGTCAATGCCAGAGTCAAACCTTTCAGGTTGAATAGCGCGGTCTCGGTGCCGGCCGTGAAATAACGCTGTTCATCGAATACACCGTAATTCGGCAAAACATTCTTATGATAGCGCGCAATAATTTCTCCCGACCTGCACACTACCGCCGAGTTAAACAACTTACCGCCGGACTGTTCGGGGTATCCGAAAACCACATCGATGCCTTGCGCCTGTTCGGCGATCGATACCACCGCTTGCTGCGCTCGGGCAATAAAATCCGGTCTCAGCAACAAATCTTCCGGCGGGTAACCGGTTACCGAGAGTTCCGGAAAGATGACAATATCGGCTTTTAGCCGGTCGCGGCTGTCTAGTGCCTGGGCAATAATTTTTTCGGTATTGGCATTGATATCGCCAACCCGAAAATTGCTTTGTGCAATGGCTATCCTGAGAGTCGTGGCACTCATAAAATATAATTTTCCTCTCTAAAATTCCTGTATCGCGGCTAGGCATGATCGACGGCAAAAAGACAATCGAGTATCCTGGTCACTGTCCTGTCATTATTCGGAGTGATTTTACAGGAACCGGAAAAATAGTTCGCGATTGGTATTAACCTAACGCTCATGAAGACCCGGCCATCGCCCCCGCAAAGAAAGTTCGAGGCGGGGAGAGGATGCGGTCACTCGCCCGACAGGACGCCGTGAATACGTCCTTGTAGGCTCGACGGCGGCTGTCCCTGCCGCCGACGCCTGTCGGTCGAGCAACCGCACCCTCTTCGGAACCGGCATTTTCGTTGCTGAGATTTTGCATATCGAAAAATTAGATAAAGAGTCCAAATCTACGAACTGCCTCCGGCTTGGTGAAGCCCCAAATTACCCTTCACCCTTCGACAGGGCTCTCCCGAGTGCAGCCGAAGGGCTCAGGGCGAACGGTAGTTTGAGGCTCTCAACTGCTCTTTCTAGGATTAAGTATACTTTGTCGCAACCGGGCGATTTTTATTGCGTATCCATTCGCTCCATGATCCTGCATAAAGCTTCGAACCGGCAAAACCCGCGACTTCCATCGCCAACAAATTATGACAGGCGGTCACGCCGGAACCGCACATATGTACGACTTGTTCGGCCGGTGTGACACCGATAAATGTAGACCATTCATCGCGCAACTCTTGCGCCGCCTTAAAGCACCCATCCGCTTGCAAATTGTATTGAAACGGCCGATTCAGCGCGCCGGGCACATACCCCGCAACCGGATCGATAGGCTCTTGACGCCCCGAAAAACGTTCCGGCGTCCTGGCATCGATCAATTTGATCGATTTTCGTGCCAACCCGTTTTGCACTTGTTCTGCACTGAGCCAATTCGAATCATTTAGGTAAGGCCTAAACAATGAGGGTTGAATCGAAGGCAATGCCGTCGTGACCGGATAAGCGCCTTTTCTCCACTGTTGAATCCCGCCATCGAGCACCGCGACACTATCGTGCCCTAAACAACGCAGCAACCACCACAGGCGGCCGGCAAAAGCGCCGCCGGCATCATCGTAAACCACGACCTGACTGGCGTTTGATACGCCCCAGTCCCCCAGCTTTTTACATAACGCGTTAAAATCCGGCAACGGATGGCGACCGGTTAAATCCGTGATTCCGGACGATAGATCCCGATCGAGATGAACATAACGGGCGCATGGAATATGGCCTTGCCGGTAAGCTTTGCCGCCGGCTTCGGCATCGGCCAACGAAAACCGGCAATCGAAAACGACCCAGCCGGGAGCCCCGATATGCTCGGCTAATTGATCGACGGAAATTAAATTTGCATAAGTCATTGTTGTTTATACCATAAGAATGATTTTCCCAATATGCCGACTACTTTCCATCAATGCGTGTGCCCCCGCCGCTTCGGCCAACGGTAACACCGTATCGATAACCGGATGAATGTCTCCCGACTCCAAGAGCGGCCAAACGTGCTTGCGCAGCTTTCCGGCGATCGCCGCCTTAAAGGCATTATCGCGGGCTCTCAAGGTCGAACCGGTAATCGTCAATCTTTTCAAAAATACTTGCAATAGATTGATTTCGGCTTTCAGTCCGCCTTGAACCGCGATTTGCACCAGCCGGGCATCGAATGCCATGCATTTGAGATTACGCGGAAAATAATCGCCGCCGATCATGTCTAAAATCACATCGACGCCTCTACCGGAAGTCAACGCCGATACTTCTTCGACGAAATCCTGTTCGCGGTAATTGATCGCCGCATCGGCGCCCAGTTCTCGGCAAAACGCGCATTTACGCGACGATCCCGCAGTCACGAACACACGAACACCGAAGGCCTTGGCCATTTGTATCGCCGTGACGCCGATTCCGCTGCCGCCGCCATGCACCAACAAGGTTTCGCCGGACTGAAGTCCGGCGCGATCGAATAAATTACTCCAAACCGTAAAAAAAGTTTCCGGCAGTCCGGCCGCCTGAATTGCCGTTATCCCTTTCGGAATCGGCAAGCATAACTCGGCTGCGGCACTGCAATACTGCGCATAACCGCCGCCGGTCACCAAGGCGCAGACACGGTCGCCTAATTGCAAATGCCGCACCTCATCACCCAAACCCGCGATAGTTCCAGCCACTTCCAGCCCGGGAATATCGGATGCGCCGGGCGGCGGCGGATATAAACCTTGGCGCTGCATGACATCGGGACGATTGACACCTGCCGCCTCGACGCGTATTAGCACTTCATCGGCTAAAGGCATCGGCAGTAGCCGGCGCGTCACTACTAACTTACCCGGAGCGACGATTTCAATCGCTTGCATGTCTTGCGGCATTTTCAATAATTCCCAAATTTAGCGACTAACCGTCAGATCGAAGCCTAAACCGTGCGTGTTTTGAACGAGGTAATGAATTCGTAACAAATCTTGGCGTCCTCTGCGAGTTCCTCGAAACCGATTACTCGCTTTCGCCAAGAGCTAAAGTCTGGTTCGTCATTCGCTTGATCTACTTCGCGATAGCCCATACTCCATTCAGGAAAAAGACGTCTCCGCTCCGGCCCCTGAATAACCACCTGCATATCCTTGTGTCTCGGATCCAATTTAATCTTTTCGGTCAAAGCCATCACCTTTTCAGGCGAGCCCTCTATGAGCTGCATGAACCAACCATCCCGATGCAGCAAGCAACCGGTAATACCGTTTAATTTGTTAAACTGCCGGGTCTGCTCCAGTAAAGCTTCGATTTCATTTTTCGGCATCGGTCGAACAGCTTGGCTGACATACAGCACAAAAAATAACGGCGACGGAGCATCGGGCGTTTTGGTTTCGATTTCGCGCTCGACGGTCTCGACATAGGCATTCCAATCCAGCGGCCGATAAAAATAATAGCCTTGAATATAATCACAACCGAGTGCACGCAGTTCTCTCAACTGCAATTCATTCTCAACGCCCTCGGCAACCATTTTCAGACCCAAACCCCGCCCCAAGCCAATGATAGCCTGTGTCACTAACCGGTTTTCTTGATGATTCTCCAAGCCGTCGATAAAGGCCCTATCGATTTTAAGTACGCTAACCGGTAACCTGATTAATTGCGCCAACGAAGAATAACCGGTTCCGAAATCGTCGACCGCCACACGCAAGCCCTGATCGGCAAGACGACGTAACATGCGTAGATTCGTTTCGACATCGGCCATCAAAGATGTTTCGGTGATTTCGAGCAATATCCTCGAAGGTTCGGCGCCGGTTTCACGAATGATTTCGGCAAATTGATCGGAAAGCGACTCCTCATCCAACTGCCTTGCCGAAACATTAACCGAAATATAAGAGGGCGCATTATCACCCCATCGTCGACGCCATTCGGCTTCAGCCCGGCAGGCCTCTCGAAATACCCAGTTGCCGATCGCGAGGATAGGGCCGGCCATCTCAGCAATCGGTATGAAAATAGCCGGAGAAACTTCACCGGTCGATGGAAACCAGCGCAGCAGTAATTCAGCCGCTATGATGCGCCCGGTTGCGGCGCAGACAATCGGTTGAAATCGGGGGGAAAATTCATCGCGCTCGATCGCCATTCGCAAACCTTGCGTAATCGACAACCTCAAGCGCACTTTTTCCTGTAAGCTGTCGTTAAAAAAATACCAGCTATCCTTACCCAGCATTTTAACTTCAGACATCGCCGTATCAGCGGAACGCAACAAGTCATCGGCCGAATGTGTGCTGCCTTGTCCTACCGCGATACCGACACTGGCTGTTACCGATACCTGATTGCCCTTGAGGTCTATTGGCTGCCTCAAGGCTTCATTGATCCGTTCGGCGAGCGTTGAAATCATTGTCGGATTTTCTAATTGCTCGCAAAGCACGACAAATTCATCGGCAGACAAATGCGCCACGCTATCACCGGGCCTCACAATTTCCATCAAGCGTCTTGCGGTCGTTTGCAGTACCTGATCGCCAACCTTATGATCATGTATATTATTGACTAGACTAAAATTATCGAGATCAACAAATAACAAGGCAACGTTGGTACCTTGCCTTCGCGATCGTTGTAAAGCATCCGCCAGCCTTTCTCGAAGAAGTCTTCGGTTCGGCAATTCAGTTAAAGCGTCGTGCGTTGCAGACCATAAAATTTCGTCTTCAACTCGTTTGTTTTCGGTAATATCGCGCATCGTGACGACTAACAGCCAATGCCCGTCCTGACGAAATTTAGCGATCGAGGCTTCCAAAGGAAAAAAAGTGCCGTCTTTACGATAGCCTGTTACCGGACTACGTCCGCTCATGCGCCTCTCGGTTTCTTCGCTCTCGACGAATAAGCGAAACAACTCGACATGCCGTTCGCGCAAATGCGGCGGCAACAACAGATGAACCGAAAGCCCAATTAATTCTTTGCTGGAATACCCGAATATCTGGCAAGCGTTCGTGTTGGCTTCGACGATGATACCGAATTCGTCGGTCGCCAAAATCGCCATATCGGCGATTGACAAGATATCCCAAGCGGTACTCAATTTTTGCATTAATTGCTTGGCATCGTCGGTAATTAATTGCGAGACCGAGTCGACCTTACCCGCTTCGGCCGCTTGTCGTGTTTGCATTCGATAACGATCAGGGATTACTGGAGGTATGAGGCCGAAACTTTCGATAATTCTAAACGAACCCTCAGCGGTACACCGTGATAGATAGGTATTGACATAGGCATGGTGAGTATTCGCATCCATTTGCACGCGTCCTTGCGGGCCTTTGATAGACACGCTTTCCAGTGCCGCAACCAAGGCTTCGGGATACACCGATCCGGCAACCTCTGCAGCTTTGGCGAAGGCCTGCACGCATAAATAAGTAGCCTCACCGAAATTGGTCAACATACCGTTACCGTAGGGCCAAAGACCGTCGATGCCCGGCAGTTGCTCAAGCCTCGCCAAATAGTTACGGTTTTCCGGCGTATCCACGCTCATGAAATAGGTGTTCGAAGAATAAAAGCCCTCGCGCACCGAGGCCGGCAATCGTGAAGCCATTATCTCGTCGAAATGCCCCATGACGACCGTCATACGGTTTTTTAAACCTAATTCCGAAAAGCGGCTTAATAACTTGACTTGATCGATGCCGGCAAAAAATGGTGCAAAAACATCAGCCCCCGAGTGAGCAACTTGTTTTAACAAATCGTCGATTTCACGGTACGAAACGCCGATCGACAAATATTCCTCTCCGACCACCGCTCCGCCCAGTTCCGTCAAAGCGCGTTTCGCGGCATCGATAGATCCCCTAGGCCATTCGTAATTATTACCCGCGAAAAACATTTTCTGACCGTAATATTTGGCCATGCAAGCGATCATTTTATCGATTTGCTGATTAGGCAAAGCCGCAAAATGAAAAAAATACCTACCCGATATACTGCCTTCGTAAAACGAGAAGTTGAGATAAGGTATTCTTCTCGGTTCGGCGACCTGATTCGCGACCAGAATCCGGGAGTTCGACAGAAGATTACCGATGATCGCCGAACAACGATGCTCGTCGACAAGTTTGATAGCTGCTTGCACCGCTGTTTCCGGCAAACTGCCATCATCCTCGACGATCAATTGCAAAGGTTGCCCAAGCACTCCGCCCCGCTCGTTGATTTCGCCGCAAGCAATCGTTGCGGCACGAACTATTTCATCACCGTAAATCCCGACTAATCCTGTCAACGGGGGCATAAGCCCTAGTCGTATCGGTTCATTACAATCGTAATTACTCACTGTGTTGCTCTAAAATTTAGTAACCATTCGGCACATGCCTGCCGAAATAAACATAAACTATTGATCATACAAGTATTTATATAGCTAATACCTAAGTTTAATTCAAAGTGCATTGACAAGCCGGATCATTAAAATCCGCACATTCCACACAAAGAAAAAGATTAACAAAATTACGTTGAATCCATCAATGCTGTCAAATTGCAGTGACTACTCACATCCATGGAACAAATCGATTAACCCCGATATCGGCAGATATCGATAATTGACTTTATATCATTTAACTGTTAATAAGTTCCGCTGGCCGAAAAAAACACTCAATTAATAAAAATAGGCCATCCATTCCAAGAGGGGAAAACAATGTCATTGAATCCGAATAACGAGCATAGCGAATTGCTCGGCCAGTTAGCACACCTTGAACATCAAGTTTCAATTTTAACACAAGCTCTACAAACGAAATCCGAAACAGTGGAGTCGTTGGAAAAATCCTTATCGGAAAGCCGTAGCCGCTTAGCCGAATTGGAAGCGGCTCTTAATATCGCTCAGCATTCCTTGCTCAGTTTAATATGGATGAAAATCGCCGAATACCGTCGCCTTCTACAAGGCGGCAAACTCGGCGCATCGACGGTAGCGAAACTCGCACAAATCAAAGATCTGCTCGAAGTCGCCCGATCATTGCCCGTAACTGCAAAAGACTATTTCGCGATGAATATCCTGGAAACCGGCACACGGAAGCTGAACGATGCCAAAGTCGATGTGTTGAAATATTATCAAAACATCTTGAACGCACTGGCAAACCGCCATAGCGATATGCTCGGCCAATTTAACGGCAATTATCGCCACTTGACCGACGAAATTCTTCATACGCTCGACCAAAAAGTACTGTGGCCGATTAAAAACGCTCGCGACGATTTCAAAGAGGTTTGGCAAGCAGCCCCTGGAGAGATAAAGTTTTTTTGGCGAGGAAAGATTGTCAGCCCAATCCAACAAAGAGCCGGCTCCACTTTTATCGAAATTCATAAATTACAGGTGGAGGCTCAAGTTTTGCTCTCTAGGTTCGTACGCTATCTAAAACAATTATTCAACGACATGCAAACCTTGATTACCGACAAAATCAATGGCGTTAAGGAAAAAAGTAACGAAGGGAGTATCGGCCAGGACATGACCGGAAGCTATGCATAATCGTTGATTATTCGGGTTCCCACGGTCCTCCGTGGGAACCCGTATCTTGGCTGCCGAGGCAACATAGGTATGCATTCCCACGCAGGAGCGTGGGAACGAGGAAGGAAAAAAGTAACGATGGGAGTAACGGTCGAGACATGACCGGAAGCTATGCATAATCGTTGATTATTCGGGTTCCCACGGTCCTCTGTGGGAACCCATATCTTGGCTGCCGAGGCAACATAGGTATGCATTCCCACGCAGGAGCGTGGGAACGAGGAAGGAAAAAAGTAACGAAGGGAGTATCGGCCAGGACATGACCGGAAGCTATGCCTAATCATTGATTATTCGGGTTCCCACGGTCCTCCGTGGGAACCCGTATCTTCGCTGCCGAGACAACATAGTTATGCGTTCCCACGCAGGAGCGTGGGAACGAGGAAACGGTACTTTCGGGTTCAATCAACTCTGCATGGCCCCATTGTTTTTGAGGCTTAGCTTCAACAAGGCCCCTATATCAAACCGGAAGCGTTTTTTGATGGCATTTCCGGCATATACATTCCGTACGACTTCGCGTTCCGCCTCCAACCAATCAAGCATTTCATTACCCGGCTCAAAACCGCGCTTTTCGGCTCTGAAATAAGCCGCCTCGGCAATCATCGGCATGGCCTCGGGCATCTCATCGACTGGAGTCGCCTTGGGTTCCTGCGTCACACCAAACTTTAACAATTTGAAAAAAGTCAGCGGCGCTTGACCATTCAGTCCAATTTGTTTAGGCTCCAACTCGATGAAAGTTCCAAACAGACGGTCCCAAATCGAAAACACCGCGCCATAATTTCTGTCATGCTCAGCTCGAACCGTCGAGTGATGAACCCGATGCAGATAAGGGGTCATGAATAAATACCCTAGGTCTTTTTCTCGAGAAAATGCAATATTTGCGTGATGAAACATAACAAACAGCATCATCAACAATTCGTAAGCCAACACGCTGGCCTTATCGAAACCGAAAATGACGATACTGAATGCTTTAATCAATGTAGCAGCCAATATCTCCAAAATATGCACACGATATGCGGTCGAGGTATTCAGATACCGCTCACTATGGTGGACTTTATGAAATAGCCATAAAACATCAAAGTCATGACAAGCCTTGTGCCAAAGATAAAATACCAAATCCAGCAGAATTAACGACAACGCGGCCTTCATCAATGAATCCGACATACCGCTCAAAATACCCGCACCGGAAAAATTCTCGGCCACGACCAGCAACGATGAAACCGACAATAACGACAACACCAAACTGTTGAACAATAATAAAGTGATATTAACCCGATAAGAGTTTTTTAAATTACTTTTCGGCAATTTCTTTCGAGGGCGATGCGCCTCAATGGCGGACAAAATGATAAAAAACATCAATAATGTAAATCCAGCCAGGTCGAATGAAGTGATCATCGGCCAACTAGCTACCGCCTCAAAAAAACTCATGGAAGTATTCATTGTTAAAGTCATGTACTTATCCTCACAGAAGTATCAAAAATAGTCAAAAAACAGCTAGAGCTGCAACCATCACCCCGCCACTTTTTTCATAGTCACTTTGTTCGAAGCAAAGCACTTGCCAAAATCCATATATTTTGGTAAACGCTTAATCCATCCATTAACAACAAGCTATTTAATCCTTAGATTTCATCATATTAAAAACGTTTCCCAGGCTTTTTATAAAACCCGTTGCCGCTAGGCAAACAATGATTCCTGTTGCAATAAAACAACTATTTGTATCAACCAGGTGCAATTGTTTCTTATTTGCGCACCAAAGTCGCACTTTAAACAGCATTATTCACAGAAGCGGTCAAATTATCGAGCCGCACCAACCCGCTAACGGCAATAAGTTAAGCCGTCATATAATTAAGTAATGCTGGCATTCAGGCGCGAATACGCTTCAAAATCCTGCCATCCATGGCGGAATGAAGGGCTTCTCTTAACTTAATGGCAGTGACTCTTAGGGCCCTATAACCAAAATTTGTTTTTTTTCGACTAACCTGTATCCTAAGCGCTAATTGATAAAAACAAACTCGCATAACTACCATCAGCGTCAATAACAACCTTAGGATTTGGTCGAAAATAACTTCCCTATTTTATGGAGGGTTCGGTTGCTCGATTGGCAGGTGTCGGCGGCAGGGCAGATTTTTGCTCCTGCAAAATCTGCATTCATGCCATCCATGGCAATCAGTCACCGCCGTCAAGCCTACATGGACGTATTCACCCAGCACCTAAATTCCATAGCCCATTGGCTATGGTTAACTATCTTGGATAATTTAGGTGCTGGGTTCACGGCGTCCTGCCAAGCGAGTTACCGAACCCTCAACAAAGCTCATAGTTCCAGGAGGTTATTTATCAGGAAATCCTTAGTCAACGCCGACTTTATGAGCTCACTATAGGAACATGACAGTGCGCCAACGACTTTCAAAAGCCGCCATCATCACACTCCTGTATTTGGCTTTCGCCGGCTTTTGGATATTGACTTCGGATTGGCTAGTCGACTTACTCATCACCGACAGGACTCTGTTAGTGCGAATCCAAGCCTGGAAAGGCTCGGCCTTCGTATTAATGACCGCGCTGATCCTTTATGCATTGTTGAGATTAAAACTTCCAACCCAGAATGAAGCAGACTCCGGGCTTTTCAACTTTCGAGCCGGTTTACTGATCGCCGCTTACATTTTAATAGCCCTCTCGATTGGCGGCTTCGGCTATTTGGTATATCGCCAACAGGCTAAAGAGTTCACCGCACGGCAATTTTCCGTACAATCGTCCATAGTCAAACTCAAAGCCCGCCATATAGAAAATTGGTTAACCGAACGCCGCCAGGACATCAAGCTGATACAATCCCATCCGATGCTTTTAGCCATCGACGCACCCGTTTCCGGGCAACTAGCCAAAACACTTGAAGCAAAACTGCAAAGCCATTTCGACACCCTGCTCGAAACCAAAGAATGGGTCGGCGTAACGATCTATACCAAGCAAGGGCATCCTTTATTTGCAACCGGCGAAGCCATCGAAGCCACAGACGCATTACGACAAACCATTATCGACTCGTCACAATCCCGGAAATTGACGATCAACTACATTCATCGCCCCAGATCCGCTCCCGACCAATATCGTCTCGAATTCATCGCACCGATTATCGTCAATGAGCCGCAAAAAACCTATGTCATGATGGTATTGAGCGCCGATCCGACTATACAGATTTACAAATCTCTCAATGAATGGTCGGCCATTTCCGCCGATTCGGAATTATTTTTAGTGCATCGAGAAGGCGATGAAGTGGTCTATCTCAACAAAACCGAAGGGATAGCCAACTCACCACTCACACTGCGCAAACCATTAAGCCAAACAAACTTGTCCGCTACCCGAGCAGTGCTTGACGGCACCGGTTTCTGCGTATGCATCAATGACCGCGATATGGAAGTATTGGCGGCATTTCAACCGATTTCCGGCATGCCTTGGCATGTCTTATTAGAAAATAACACCGATGCAATATTGAAACCGTTGAAACTACGGGCAAGATTGATACTCCTGGCGGTCATATTTGCAGTTGGAGCCGGAGGTCTTGCCGTTTTGCTGCTCTGGCGCAGCCAACAAATGCGCTTTGCCTTATTCCGGCAAAGGCAACTGGAAGATCGAGCAGCAATTGTCGGGCATTATGACAGGTTGGTTAAACTCGCGCGCGATATCTTTTTACTAACCGATCTCGAAGGACGTATCGTCGAAGCCAACGATGCCGCCTCAACGGCATACGGTTACGAAATCGACGAATTGTGCTCGATGACTATCCGCGACTTAACGCCGTCGCATCTTCAGTCCGCCATCCAAAACATCTGGCCGCACACCGACACGAAGGACGGAGCGTTGTTCGAAACGTTACAATTACACAAAAACGGCAATATCTTTCCGGTCGAAATCAGTTGCAGCCTTTTAGAGATCGACGGCAATCATTACCGACAAAGCTTTATTCGTGACATTAGCGCTCGACAAGCTGCCGAAGAGCAAATACAGCGCCTCAATAAAGCCTATGCAACACTCAGCGAAACCAATCAGGCGATCGTAAGAACTCGCGATCCGGATAAGCTTTTTCAGCGCCTCTGCCGCATCGCGGTCGAATACGGCGGTTATCTTGGCGCTTGGATCGGCCGCATCGACGACATATCCGGTCGAATCGAACCGGTAGCCAGCTACGGTGCGCTCGATGAATACATCCGTCAAACCGAAATCGTGATCGACCCCGATTCATTGAAAGGCAGGGGGCCGACCGCCAACGTCATACGCAATGGACGCCCCTATTATTGCGAGGACTTTCTTAACGACCTCGCAACCGGGCCATGGCATGACTTGGCCCGGCAATACGGCATCGGCGCATCGGTTGCACTACCCTTGCGCAGCGATAACCGCTTGGTCGCGGTATTCAACCTTTATGCCGCAGAAACGCATATTTTCGACCGGCAAATGCGCACTTTGTTGGAAGAAATGGCTCAGGATATTTCTTTCGCATTGGATAATTTCGAACGCGAAACCGCGCGTAAACAAGCCGAACATAGATTAAAAACACTCTTCGAGACGATACCCGATTTTGTATGGCTAAAAGATCATAGCGGTACCTTCCTGGCCTGCAATCCGGCTATCGAAAAATTATTCGGAGTCCCTGTATCCGAAATTATCGGCAAAACCGATTACGACTTTGTCGACTCGGAAACAGCGAACAACTTCCGTGCGAACGACCTCGCTGCGGCAGCCGCGGGCAAACCGGTCACGAACGAAGAAACACTGACTTTTTCGGGAAACGGGCGCAATATTCGGGTGCAAACCACGAAAACGCCGATGTACGATGCCAACGGAAAACTCATCGGCGTTCTAGGCATCGCCCGAGACATCAGCGAACTCAAACACCAGCAAGCTTTACTCGCCGCAGCAAACAATACCTTGGAGCAAATCACCGAAGGACGGCCGCTAACAACAATACTGAAACATATCGCCCGCAACATAGAACAGCACTGCCCCGATATGCTGTGCTCGATCTTATTAATGGATGCGGATGACTTACATCTTCGGCACGGATCAGCACCGAGCCTACCTGATGTATACAATCTAGCCGTGGACGGCATTGAAATCGGGCCTTCCGTCGGTTCCTGCGGCACCGCGGCTTTTACTAAGCAACCGGTATTCGTCGACGATATCGCCCAAAACCCGCTATGGAAAAATTATAATCGCCTCGCTCTCGATCATGGTTTACGCGCATGCTGGTCTACACCGATTCTTTCCGGGACCGGCAAGGTACTCGGCACTTTTGCGGCTTATTACCGAACGCCGCGCCACGCAACCGAAAACGACCGGCAGCTGATCAGTAATTTTGCGCATTTAGCCGCGATTGCGATAGAAAGAGAACAGGATACTCAAAAACTTAACCGGCAATTAGACGAACTGCGCCGCTGGCACACGGTCACCTTGGACAGGGAGTCGAGGATCATGGACTTGAAACAAGAAGTCAATGCCCTACTAACCAGGCTCGGCGAACCGACGCGCTACTCCGCTTCAGTACCGGAACTCAAGCCATGATTGTCTCCGGCGCGCTAGCAACACTCCAAAATGCCGCATTACTGCTGACGATCGCACTAGCCTTCGACATGACGGCCGGGCGTTTCTTATTCAAACCTAAGTTAGCCGGACAAATTGTAATCGGCCTGGGTATTGCATTGATCGGCATGGTCATCATGCTGACGCCTTGGTATTATCAACCCGGCATCATCTTCGATACTCGGTCGGTACTGTTAAGTATTTCCGGCCTGTTCTTCGGCACTATTCCGACCGCCGTTGCCATGGCCGGTACAGCGGCATTACGTTTCTATCAAGGCGGTATTGCAACATGGACCGGAGTTTCGGTCATTATCTTATCAGGGCTCGCCGGCATACTCTGGCGGTATTTTCGACCATCGCCGCTCGTCGAAATATCGTGGCGCGAACTTTGGCTATTCGGACTTTTCGTGCATGTTTTGATGCTAGCCTTGATGCTGATCCTTCCTTATTCCACCGCAGTTCGGGTCCTGTCTGATATCGCCTTACCGGTTTTGACGATCTATCCTTTAGCGGTTGTCATGCTCGGATCGCTAATGATAATAAGGCTTCGCCGCGACCGCGACACTGCGATGCTTCGCGAAAGCGAGACGCGATTTCGCACCTTATTCGAGCAAGCCGCGGCAGGCGTTGCTCAGATCGACATACGCACCGGCCGCTTCATGCGAATCAATCGACGATTTTGCGATATCGTCGGATATACCCGCAATGAAATGGAACAACTAACCTATCAAAGCATCACGCACCCCGAAGACCTAGCAGACGACAACGCAAAAACGCAGCAACTCCTGACCGGAGAAATTCGCGAATTTTCAATGGAAAAACGCTATATCCATAAAAAAGGTCACAGCGTTTGGGTCAATTTAACGGTTTCGCCGTTATGGGAACAAGGTCGGTCGCCGAACTGGACGGTGGCGATCGTAATCGATATCACCAAACGAAAACAAGCCGAAAAAGCCACTCATGCGGCTCGAACCGAAACCGAACAATTGTTAAAGGAATCGGACCGGCAGCGCTTGGTATTATTAAGCTTGATCGAAGATCAAAAGGCCGCTGAAATTGCATTGAAAGAAAGCGAAACGCGTTACCGTTCACTTGCCAATAACGGGCGCGTGCTCATCTGGTCGGCGCGGCTCGATAAAATGTGCGACTATTTCAACCAACCCTGGCTTCAATTCACCGGACGGACGCAGGAACAAGAATGGGGTTTCGGCTGGGCCGAAGGCGTGCATACCGATGACTACGATCGTTGCGTGCAAGTTTATAATGAGTCTTTCGACAAGCGCGAAAAATTCTCTATTGTTTACCGCTTGCGGCGTCACGATGGGGAATACCGATGGATTATCGACGACGGCGTGCCTCGTTACGATCACAAGGGCGATTTTGTCGGCTATCTGGGCTACTGCTTGGACATCACCGAACGAATCGAAGCGGAACAGGAAGTGCTCAGACTGAATGCCTATCTAGAACGACGAGTTAGCGAACGCACGGCCGAACTGGAACAAGCCAATAAAGAACTCGAATCGTTTTCCTATTCGGTTTCGCACGACCTACGCGCACCACTGCGTGCCATTAACGGTTTTGCGCAAATTCTGGCACGCAGGCATAGCAATGCGCTAAATGACGAGGGCCGCCATTATCTCGATAACGTCATCGAAGCCGGAAACCGTATGAGTCAATTGATCGAGGACCTACTGGAATATTCTCGCACCGGGCGGCGCGCCATACAAATGAGCCCTATAGATCTATCGCCGTTGCTGAAACAACTATCGGCAACATTTGCCGAACGCATGACGGCGACTCAAGCCTCGCTTGAAATCATCGAACCGCTGGCGTCACCAATCGGCGACGTCACTTTAATTGGGCAAATATTATCCAACTTACTCGATAATGCGTTGATTTACCGTAAACCGGATATTCCGCCCAAAATCACAATCTCGTCGCGCAATAATAACGGCCGAGTCATCATTCAAGTGACCGATAACGGCATAGGTATCGAACCTGAGTATTATGATAAAATTTTTCAGGTTTTTCAGCGCCTGCACAGTGAAGACGAATACCCGGGAACAGGGATAGGTCTCGCCATCGTCGCCAAATCGGCACGCATGATGGGCGGCTCGGTAGAAGTCGAATCCACCCCTGGCAACGGCAGCACGTTTAGTGTTCGGCTTCCCGTCGCCAATTAAAGCATGAGAATCGTTATGAAAAATGAGGCCTTTATATTGTTAGCGGACGATAATCGCATGGATATCGAATTAGCACTGGACGCCTTTCATGAAGCCCGGCTGATCAACCGAATCGAAACGGCCTCAAGCGGCCGCGAAGCGCTCGATTATTTATTCGGACGCGGCGACTACGGCGACCGAAAGCGTTATCCGTTACCAAATCTGATACTGCTAGATCTTAAAATGCCGGGTATCGACGGCTTCGATGTACTCAAGCAAATCAAAACCGCACCATTGATCAAACGCATACCGGTCGTTATTTTGACTTCATCACGCGAAGAAGGCGACCGGGCTTTATCTTACGATATCGGCGCTAATTCCTATCTCGTCAAACCCGTCTCGTTTTCCGGCTTTATCGAAGTCATCAAGCAAATCGAAAACTATTGGTTAAGTCTAAATGTCGGGCCGCCGCTCGGAGTTACCTCTAAACCTGAGGCTGAAAATGACTAAATCATTTATGGAACGTAACGAAGTATTGCGTATTCTGATCGTCGAGGACGTCCCGGTCGATGCCGAACTGATGGTATTACAACTGAAGAATGACGGATTAAGTTTCGATTGGCAACGGGTACAAAACGAACAGGACTTTCTGCAAGCGCTCGATACCCGGCCTGATTTGATTTTAACCGACTGGTGTCTACCGAAATTCAGCGGACTGAAAGTCTTGGAACTGCTACATAACCGCGATAACGATATTCCTGTCGTGGTTGTTTCCGGCAGTATCGGCGAGGAAATCGCGATCGATGCCTTGCAAAAAGGCGCTTTCGATTATGTGTTGAAAGACCGTCCTGCTCGCTTGGGCGCCGCGATCCGGCATGCGTTGGAAGAAAAAGAACTACGCGACGAACGCAAGCGCTATCTCGAAAAGCTTCGTCTCGCCGACCAGGTCTTTGAATCGACCGGCGAAGGCATCATCGTTACCGACATCGATGCCAATATCGTAGCCGTTAATCCGGCCTTCGAACAAATCACCGGCTATACCAAGATCGAGGTGTTAGGAAAAAACCCCCGCATCCTGAAATCAAACCACCAAGACAGGTCTTTTTTTTTCGAGTTGTGGAATACACTATTAGGCACAGGCCATTGGCGCGGCGAAGTCTGGAATCGGCGTAAAAACGGCGAAGTTTATCCGGAATGGTTGACTATCAGTGCGGTCAAAAACAGCGAAGGCACCACCACGCATTTTGTCGGCGTGTTCAACGATATCAGCTCGGTCAAGGAAGCCCAGGCGCAACTCGACTTTCTGGCTCATCACGATGCATTAACACGCCTACCTAATCGCACCTTATTCAGAGACCGCCTCGGGCATGCCTTGATCCATGCGCAACGAGAAAACAAGAACCTGGCCGTATTATTTCTTGATCTGGACCGGTTCAAAACAATTAACGATACTCTGGGTCACCCGGTAGGCGACGACTTATTGAAAGAAGCCGCCGAACGTATGCAACAAGCGATTCGAGCCGACGATACGCTGGCCCGACTAGGCGGCGACGAATTCGTTCTGCTGTTGGAAGACGATTCCACCGCGCATCACGCGGTCATCGTCGCACATAAATTATTGCAAATTTTTAACCGGCCGATGTTCATCGATGACCACACGTTAACCGTGACCGCCAGCATCGGCATCGCACTGTTTCCGCAAGACGGCAAAGACGTCGACACACTACTGAAACATGCCGACCTAGCGATGTATCAAGCCAAACAACAAGGCCGTAATACATATCAATTCTTTTCATCAGGCCTAACTACCGGCGCTTTCGAGCGCTTGATCATGGAGAACGCTCTGCGCGGCGCAGTCGCCCGAAACGAGCTTTTACTTTATTATCAACCTCAAATTAATTTGCTCGACCGTACGCTTGCGGGAGTCGAGGCATTAGTGCGTTGGCAACACGCAGAATTAGGCTTAGTCTCGCCAGGCCAATTCATTCCGTTAGCCGAGGACATGGGTATCATCGGTGAAATCGGCGAATGGGTTTTAAATGAAGCCGTCAGACAAATGGCCGAGTGGCAAGCGGATGGCTTTGACGTTCCTCTCGCATCGGTCAATTTATCGGTGCAACAAATCGACCGGGAGGATCTCGCAGGCCAAATATCCGCAGCGTTGGAGAGAGTCAATATCCCTGCCAAGCATCTGGAATTGGAAGTGACTGAATCGATGATCATGCGCCAACCGGAGCAAGCCATGCGCATATTGGATAATTTACGTCAACAAGGTATCTCGCTATCGATTGACGATTTCGGCACCGGTTATTCCAGTCTGGCTTATCTAAAAAACCTCCCGCTGGACCGGTTAAAAATCGATCAATCCTTCGTGCAGGACATCGGCCGCGATAAACACGGCGAGGCCATCGTTCGGGTTATCATCTCGCTAGCTCGAAACCTAGGGCTGGAAGCCGTCGCGGAAGGCGTTGAGTCCGAGGAGCAAGCTCAATTTCTTGAACGCGAAGGTTGCAATATCGCTCAAGGTTATTTATTCGCGCGCCCCATGCCGGCGGATGAATTGACCCGACAAGACGTTCGATATCGATGCTCCGGCGGGAAAGCGAATTAGCCGACAATACACTGCATTAATCCTGAAAAGAGCAGTTGGCATGTGCTGTAGACCGTTCGTGCTGAGCCAAGTCGAAGCATGAAGGGTCTACAACACTTTCACCGGCCTGGTGAAGCCCCAAACTACCGCTCACCCTTCGATAGGGCTCCCCTGCGACAGGACGCCGTAAACCCAGCACCTAAATTTCATAGATTATTGGCCATGATTGATTACATATATAATTTAGGTGCTGGGTAAATACTTCCGTGTAGGCTCGACGGCGGTTCGAACGCCAAGGATGGCGTGAATGCAGATTTTGCAGGAGCAAAAATCTGCCCTGCCGCCGACGCCTGTCGATCGTGCAACCGCCCCTCTTCGGAGCCGGCATTGTGTTGAATATCGAAAAATTAGATAAATAACCTTAATTCACGAACGTTCACAGTAAATATTTCGGCTTGCTTTGGTCACTTTCGAAATGTTTAGAACGGGGTTTCAACCGCCGTCCTGCCAGGCATTGAATCGGCTTTACTCGATTTAGCTTTCGATTCGGGTTTTAGTGTATCCTAAGGTTCTTTATCAAAGCTTTACGGCCTATTGCTCAATGAAACTTAGAACTCGATTATTTCAGTATTTCTTACCGATCCTTTGCGTTATCATTTTATTGCCCCAGACCGCGACAGCTCAGGATTTCCACACATGGAGTTACCACCGTGACTGGGACCGCTTAACCAACCTGGAATACAGCCTAGCACGATCGCCAATGCCGAAACGTGGACTTTATGATTCGATTAGACTCGAAATCGTTTGCAAAGCCAACCGATTGCAACTAATAGTCGATTCCAACAGCCTGATCACATCGCAAAACCAACCGTTCGACTTCGATTATCGAATCGATAATCAAGCAGCACCCGTTACGATAGAAATGCGCACTTTTTCGGATTCGAGACGAAGAGCCTATAACGACGAGCATGCACAAGCATTTGCCGAGGCGTTACTAAACGGAACATCGGTTTTCGTGCGCATCCATACCATGCTCAAAAAAATATTGTCGGGGGCGATGCCGCTAGATGATGCACGCGAGCCCATCACTCGCGTTCTCGCCGATTGTGGCATACAACTATCCGATTCGAGTAATGACACGGCGAATTACGGTCTTACTGAATTCGAACGCGACCTAAAGCGATTGCCGACGACGCAACAACGACAATTGCTAAATCGGATCCGGCAAATGATAAAGGAACTTGATAACCGCTAGTTGTCGTGGTTTTTATACCCTTTGCTAGTCAAATTTCGACACTGGAGTGCCCATTAAAAGACGCCGTGAAACCAGCACCTAAATTTTCCGGTTCCCACGGTCCTCCGTGGGAACCCATATCTTGGCTACCGAGGCAAAATCGGTATGCATTCCCACGCTAGAGCGGTGAGAACGAGGAAAATTTCAGTGCTAAGGAGCTAGGCCGATTATTGCTTCTAAAAAATCCGCATTCACCCAGCACCTAAATTCATAATCCATTGGCTATAATCAATCATCTCGGATAATTTTCCTGGTTCCAACGGTCCTCCGTGGGAACCGATACCTTGGCTGCCGAAGCAAGATCAGTATGCATTCCCACGCAGGAGCGTCGGGAACGAGGAAATCTTCATTAATTTAGGTGCAGGGATCAATCCAACAATTCCATCGACTCGGTATTTTAAACCTCACATGCTCAAACGTTTTCTTATTTTAATACTATTTTCCGTGTTGATTTTTGGCGGCATTTTCGGACTGAAGTTTTACCAACTTCAACGAGAAGCCGGCCGATTTCAACCTCCGCCACCGGCCGTCGTTGCAGCCACCGAAGTCACCCAAGAAAACTGGCCTTCAACATTGTCCGCGGTGGGAAGCTTAACCGCCATTGCCGGTGTTGACGTCAGCAACGAAGTGGCCGGCAAAGTCGAAGCGATTCATTTCGATTCCGGCCAATTGGTTAAAAAAGGACAATTGCTGTTGGAACTGGATGCTTCGACCGATCGCGCAGAATTACAAGGACTCGAAGCCGAAATGCGGCTCGCCAAGATCCGCTTCGAGCGGAGCGAAAAGCTAATAGATAAAAATTTTATTTCCCAATCCGATTACGATCAGAACCATGCCCTACTCGACGAAACCGCCGCGGCCGTTCATGCTAAACGCACACTGATTGACAAAAAACGTATTCGCGCACCTTTCACCGGAAAACTCGGCATTCGTCTAGTCAACCTCGGCCAATACTTAACGGAAGGTTCGGCAATCGTGTCACTGCAACAACTGGACCCGATTTATTTAGACTTTACCGTTCCAGAACGCTATCTGAATCAACTCGTTAAAGGCCGCCAAGTCATTGCAACCGTGCAAGCTTACCCGGACCGAGAATTCAACGGCAAAATCAGCGCCGTAAGTCCGCTGATCGATCAAGGCACGCGATCCGCGCAAGTTCGCGCCACGCTAAACAACAGCGAAAAGCTGCTGCACCCGGGCATGTTCGCACAAATCAACATTTTATCGGACCAAGCATTCAAGGTACTGACACTACCCGATACCGCGATCACCTATAACCCTTACGGCAATTCGGTATTCGTGATCGAAACAGTCGGGCAAGGCCCGATCGTACAAAACCGGCAAATCGAAACCGGACAAACACGCTCCGGCCGCGTGGAAATCATTAGCGGTTTGAAACTTGGCGAACGTGTCGTTAGCGCCGGCCAAGTCAAACTACGTAACGGCATGCCGGTTAAGTTGGATGATAAACCCGCCCCAGGCGAACGGGAGATTTCACAGTGAAGTTCACTGACCTTTTCATCGAACGGCCGGTCCTCGCCAGCGTTGTCAGTCTATTGATCTTAGTACTCGGCTTGAGAGCCATCACGGCGCTGGAGCTCAGACAATACCCGGAAACCGAAAATACCGTCGTCACTGTTACCACGTCCTATCCCGGCGCCAGCAGCGATTTAGTGCAAGGATTCATTACCACGCCCCTACAGCAGGCCATCGCCGAGGCCGACGGCATCGATTATCTGTCCTCGAACAGTCGCCAAGGCGTTTCGACGATTGAAGCGCACATGCGCCTTAACTACGACCCGAATGCCGCGGTCGCCGAAATTCAAGCGAAAGTAGCAAGTCAACGAAATGTCTTACCAGCCGAATCGGAAGACCCCGTTATTACATCGCAAATCGGAGATACGACTGCATTGATGTATGTCGCGTTATATAGCGATACGATGAAACCTTCGCAAATCAGCGATTACATGCTTCGCGTCGTTAAACCGAAAATCCAATCGATACCAGGCGTCGGCAAAGCCAATGTACTCGGTAATAAAACCTTTGCGATGCGTATCTGGCTCGACCCCAAACGCATGTCGTCGCTCGGCGTAACTGCCGAGGATGTTGCGAATGTGTTGCGCTCGAACAATTACTTGTCGGGGGCCGGTCAAACCAAGGGGAATTTCGTTACAGTTGATTTGAGCGCGACAACCGATGTCGTCAGCGAACAGGATTTTCGCAATCTAATCGTCGGCAATCGCGGCGGTACGCTAATCAGGCTATCCGATGTTGCCGATACCGAATTGGGCAGCGAAGATTACGACATGGTCAACTGGTATAAAGGCAAGACCGCAATTTTCATGGGTATCGAACAAGCACCCGGAGCCAACCCGCTGACGGTTGCCTATGCCGTCCGCGATATGTTGGACGAAATTGAAAAAGACTTGCCTGAAGCCATGCATATCCTGCTACCTTACGATGCGAGCCGTTTTATCCAGGATTCGATCAACGAAGTCTTTCGCACGCTGGCCGAAGCATTGTTCATCGTCTTAATGATTATTTATTTATCATTGGGCTCGATTCGTGCCGCACTGGTTCCATCGATCACAGTCCCCCTATCCTTGATCGGCGGCACTTTTTTGATGCTACTCATGGGGTTTTCGGTAAACCTGCTCACCATGCTGGCAATGGTGCTGGGCATCGGTCTAGTCGTCGACGACGCGATCATTGTCGTCGAAAACGTGCATCGCCATATCGAATTGGGCAAATCCAAATTCGAAGCGGCCATCGAAGGCACGCGCGAATTGGTTCTTCCGGTAATCGCGACAACGGTTGCGCTGGTTGCGGTCTATTTACCGGTCGGTTTCATGGGCGGACTGGTAGGCACGTTGTTTACCGAATTCGCTTTTACCTTGGCTGGCGCGGTAGTCATTTCGAGCATCGTTGCGCTCACATTAGCGCCGATGTTGAGCTCCAAAATCCTGAAAGACCAAGGCAAGGCCGGCCGTTTCGAACATGCGGTCGAAGCAATCTTTAACGATTGGTCCGAACGTTATCGAAAATTGCTGCATCCGCTCCTGGAAACGCCATCTTTAGTACTTGCATTTGCCCTGATGGTCTTGATCAGCATTTATTTCATGTTCAGCCTGTCGCAAAAAGAATTGGCCCCAACCGAGGACCAAAGCATACTTTTCGTCATGGCGAGCGGTCCGCAAACTGCAACTTTGAATTATAACGAAGCTTATGCCGAAGAGTTGATCAAACAATTCGAATCGATACCGGAATACAACGAAAGCTTTATGCTGCTAGGCTTCGGCGGCAGCAACAACACTGTATTCGGCGGCTTTAAAATGCCTTCGACCGCATTGCGCAAACGTTCGCAAATGGCGATACAGCCGGAATTACAGGCTAAGGTCAACACCATTGCCGGCTTCCAAACCGCGGTCATTCCACGGCCAAGCTTACCCGGATCGGGAGGCGGCCTACCGCTACAATTCGTAATCGTCACCGATGCCGATTACGCATCGCTTAACCAAGTAGCGGACCTTCTGGTCGATCGTGCGACACAAAGCGGACGCTTCAATTTTTTAATGAAGGAAGTCAATTTCGACCGACCGAAAGCGACCCTTGTCATCGACCGGGATAGAGCGGCGGATTTAGGATTGACGATGCAAGACATCGGCAGCAACCTGGCATCTTTACTAGGCGGACAATATGTCAACCACTTTAGCCTGCAGGGGAGAAGCTATAAAGTGATACCGCAAGTCGACGATTTATCGCGCCTCGATACCAGTAAGTTCGATCATTATTATTTGCGCACCGCATCTGGCGGACAAGTACCGCTGTCATCGTTGGTGCATCTCGAACAATCGGTCGAACCCAGCAAACGAACTCAATTTCAACAGCTCAACAGCCTGACCGTATCGGGCATGATGGCGCCAGGCGTGACACTCGGCGATGCCATGGAATATTTGGAACAGCAAGCCGATGAATTGTTTCCGCGCGGTTATAGTTACGACTATACCGGCAGTTCTCGACAATATGCCCAACAAGGCAGCGCTTTAGTCGTGACTTTTTTCATGTCGCTGTTGATCATTTACTTAATGCTGGCTGCGCAATTCGAAAGCTGGCGCGACCCTTTGATCATTCTAATTTCGGTCCCGCTCTCGATCGCCAGCGCCCTAGCTTTCATCATGCTCGGCTTCGCATCGATCAATATTTATACACAAGTCGGCTTGATCACGTTAATCGGTTTAATTGCAAAGAATGGTATTTTGATCGTCGAATTCGCCAATCAACTGCAGATCCACGAAGGCTTGACCAAACGCGAAGCGGTAGAGCAAGCAGCGAAAATTCGGCTCCGACCGATTTTAATGACCACCGTATCGATGATCGTCGCGATGGTCCCTTTACTGATCGCTTCCGGCCCGGGCGCAGCAAGCCGTTTCGATATCGGCTTGGTAATCGCTAGCGGTCTCGGCGTTGGAACTCTATTTACGCTCTTCGTCGTCCCTTCTTTTTATCTGTTACTGGCAAGAGACCGCTACACCGAGCGTGAAAATCAAACTTGGATTCGAAACGATTGAGCCGACATTTTTTGCGAAAGTGTTTTGTTGAGCTTGCCTACGAGTTATACTTTCGAAAGTGATTTTTAGGCAGTTAAAAATCAGGCTCAGAATAGCCCGTATTCAAGACTGCCGTAGACACGGACGGGGGTATGTCAAAACCGAAGCTAGAATAACGAAATCTGAATACGGTGAGGCACTAACATTCATTAGACAGGCCAACTACATTCTTATCCATACCTTTCGCACTTCAAATTTCGGCGTTGCTTAAGGAGGAGCCCGGGTGTTCGGTCCCTCACCTAACGCTAGGAGAAGGACCAAAATGGATGACACTATGGAAATGTTTTGGATTTCGTGAAAAATAACTTCCTGGAGCTATTAAGTTTTGCTCGCCGTTTCCCTCGTTCCCACGGTCCTCCGTGGGAACGCATACCGATCTAGTTTCGGCAGCCAACGCACGGATTCGCTCGGAGGACAGCGGTACCCAGAAAAATTGCACCTCGACCATCCGATTAATTGTTTTTATTAAAGAGAGCGCTTTCAACCTAAATTCGGCAGTTTAACCATGAAGCACATGAAGTCTCTCAACGGCTTGTCCTAAAATCTTAAATAACCTTTTACGGGAAAATGATTTGCATAGGCAAAATAAGCTATTGAATTAGCGTTTTATTCTTCACGACCTTCATGGCGGAATGCTTTTCTAGGTTCAAAGCACGTTTATTAACCCAACCGAAAAGAAAAATAACTATGTCTAAATTTCCAATCGATCTCGGCGCTTATCAGCGCATTTCACTCGATCCAAGCAGCAACAAACTAACCGCCGAACAAAAATCGGCTCTGCAGGCCAATATTCAATTATGCCGCGATGCGATCGTTTTTTTCACAGCGACCGGCGCCGCCAGAGGCGTTGGCGGACACACCGGCGGCCCGTTCGATACGGTTCCTGAAGTCATGATTCTAGACGCCCTGTTTCGCGGCAACGACGACAAATTCGTTCCTGTCTTTTTTGATGAAGCAGGACACCGCGTTGCCACCCAATACTTGATGTCCACGCTAAACGGCGATTTACCGACCGAAAAGCTGATGCATTACCGTGAAGCGCATTCTCATCTACCGGGCCATCCTGAATTGGGCTTTACACCCGGCGTAAAATTCAGCTCCGGTCGCTTAGGTCACATGTGGCCTTACGTCAACGGCGTGGCGATGGCAAACCCTAGCAAGACATTATTTTGCTTGGGTTCCGACGGCTCGCAACAAGAAGGTAACGATGCGGAAGCTGCGCGCCTTGCCGTTGCTCAACAACTCAACGTGAAACTCATTATCGACGATAACGATGTCACGATCGCCGGCCACCCTTCCCATTATTTGGGCGGATGCAGCACGGCTAAAACACTGGAAGGCCATGGCGTTAAAGTACTAGAAGGCGACGGCGAAGACCTCGACGACCTTTACCACCGCATCGTCACCGCGATCAACACGCAAGGTCCTGTCGCGGTCATCAATCACCGTCCTATGTGCCCTGGCATCAAAGGTTTGGAAGGCTCGACTCACGGTCACGATGTCATTTCGGTGAAACTGGCGCTGGAATACTTGGAAGCCAACGGTCAGCAAGCCGCTGTTGAACATCTGAAGTCCATCAAAGCACCGAAACAAGACTACACATTCCTCGGCTCCAGCGATAAATGGGATGCCAACCGCAACGTCTTCGGCGATGCGTCTGTCGCGATTTTGGGCCGCTTGTCAGAAACGGAACGTCTGGATAAAGTTCGCGTGATCGACAGCGACCTTGAAGGTTCTTGCGGCTTAAAGAAAATTCATGATGCTTACCCCGAGATTTTCATCTCTTCCGGCATCATGGAACGCGGCAACTTTTCCGCAGCGGCCGGTTTCGGTATGGAAGCCGGTAAACAAGGTATTTTCGGCACATTCAGTGCTTTCCTGGAAATGTGTATTTCCGAAATCACGATGGCACGCTTGAACAATTCCAACGTGTTATGTCATTTCTCGCATTCCGGTATCGACGACATGGCCGACAACACCTGCCATTTCGGTTTAAACAACATGTTCGCCGACAACGGTTTGAGCGACGGTTACGACACCAATCTGTACTTCCCGGCCGACCCGAACCAAATGAAAGCCTGCTTGGAAACTATTTTCTTCAACCCGGGTCTGCGTTTCGTTTTCTCTACCCGCTCCAAGGTGCCCGCGATTCTGGATAGCGACGGGAACGATTTCTTCGGCGGCAATTATAAATTCGTTTCCGGCAAGGACGAAGTCATCCGCGAAGGCACGCAAGGCTATGTCGTCAGCTTCGGCGAATCGTTATACCGCGCGTTGGATGCAGTTGAACGTTTGAAAAAAGAAGGCATTGATGTCGGCTTGATCAACAAACCGACATTGAACGTCATCGACGAAGACATGCTTGCCAAAGTCGGAAAATCGCCGATGGTTTTGGTCGTCGAATCGTTCAACCGCAAAACCGGTCTGGGTAGTCGCTATGGCTCATGGTTACTGGAACGCGGTTTCACGCCTAAATTTGCCCATATCGCAACGCATAAAGAAGGCTGCGGCGGCTTGTGGGAGCAATTCCCGCACCAAGGCATCGATCCGGCCGGAATCATGGCTAAAGTCAAAGACTTGCTCAAAGGCTAAAACCTTGTAGGCAATCACACCGGATTGAGGGCTTTCTTCCTTGAAAGCCCTCTTCTCGAGCCATAAGGATTTCGTGACGGCCATGTGTATATACTTCGTAGATCAAAATTCGGCGCAGGACTTACGATCATTCCTCGATATCCAGCTCCTTAATCTTACGAGTCAGCGTATTCCTACCGTAACCCAATAGCTTAGCTGCTTCGTGACGTTTTCCGCCGGTAAAATCCAATGCCGACTTAATCAAAATGGCTTCGACTACCGGTATCGTATGCTTGGCAATCTCCTGATCGCCCTTATGCAATTGGTACTCGATATTTTTCTTCAACACCCCTTGCCAATTCTCATCCGTCCCGCCCGACTCCTCCCGACTATGCAGCAATTCCGGCGGCAATTCATTCTTGTGAATTTCCCGGCCCGAAGCCATTACGGTCAGCCAACGACATAGATTCTCTAGCTGGCGTACATTGCCCGGCCATTCCAGAGCCTTCAAGAATTGTTCTGCGTCAGGCTTAAGCACCTTTAATTCGGTATTCAATTCGGCCGCGGCTTTACTTAAAAAATACTGCATTAGCAACGGAATATCTTCTCGGCGATCGCGAAGCGGCGGAATATGAATACGAATAACATTCAAGCGGTGAAATAAATCCTCGCGAAACCGGCCTTGAGCGACCAAGGCTTCAAGATTTTGGTGTGTCGCGGCAATGATCCGAACATCGACCTTAACCGATGAATGCGCACCGACCGGATAAAATTCTCCGTCCGCCAGCACTCTCAGCAAGCGCGTTTGCAGTTCGGCGGGCATATCGCCGATTTCGTCGAGAAACAGCGTTCCGTGATTGGCTTGTTCGAATCGCCCCGACCTTCGCGCTTGAGCACCGGTAAACGCACCTTTTTCATGTCCGAATAATTCGGATTCCATCAAATCTTTAGGGATCGCGGCCATATTCAACGCAATAAACGGATTACTCGCTCTTGGACTATGACGATGTAAAGCCTTGGCCACCAATTCCTTACCGGTTCCGGACTCGCCATTGATCATCACGGTAATGTGGGACCGGGCCAATCGACCTATCGCTCTAAATACTTCTTGCATCGCCGGTGCGGCACCGATAATTTCCGGGGTCGATTCAACAACATGGTTGTTCTGTATTGATTCCTGTCGTTGCTTGGAATGCTCGCATGCGCGGCGAACGACCTCAACGACTTCTTTTATATCAAACGGTTTGGGCAGATATTCGAAGGCCCCGCCATGAAATGCCGATACCGCGCTTTCCAAATCAGAATGCGCGGTCATCACAATGACCGGCAAATCCGGATGACTACTTTGAACGCTCTTCAACAACTGCAGGCCATCGATGCCGGGCATGCGAATATCGGTGATCAACGCGTCCGGCTCCTCGGATTTTAAAGCCTCGAGCAAGACATTACCGTTCGTGAACGAACGGGTCTCGATCGCGGCTTTTTGCAGGGCTTTTTCTAATACCCAGCGGATGGATTTATCGTCGTCGACGACCCAAACCATGCCCGAATTACTCATGGTGATTCTCCAGGGGTAAATAAATAGAAAATACGGTACGACCGGGCTGACTATCGCATTCGATCATGCCGTCATGTTGATTGATCAAAGACTGTGCGATGGACAAACCAAGCCCTGTTCCACTGGCCCGTCCAGTAATCATCGGATAAAAGACCTTGCTCATCATCTCTTTATCGATTCCGGGACCGTTATCGATAATATCGATTCTCGCGGTCAATTTATTTCTCTTGCGACCGATCGTCATTTGTCGGCAGACTCTGGTTTTTAAAGTCAGTATTCCGCTGCCTTCCATCGCCTGTACGGCATTTCGGACAATATTCAATACCGCTTGAATCAATTGATTTTTATCAGCAAAAACATCCGGAATACTAGGATCGTAATCCTGAATAACGCTCAGTTTTCCGTTCGCTTCAATAAGCACCAATTGCCTAACCCGCTCGACAACTTCATGAATATTTAATAGCGCTTTATTCGGTAGCTTATTAGGCCCGAGCATTTTATCCATTAAACCTTGCAACCTGTCCGACTCGGCAATAATGATTTGAGTGTATTCCTTAAGCTCAGGATCATCCAATTCAAGATCCAGCAACTGCGCCGCACCTCTTAACCCTCCAAGAGGGTTTTTGATTTCATGAGCCAAACCTCTGACCAACATCCGAACGGTTGTTTGCTGAGCAATCAGTTGTTCTTCCTTAGAAATGCGTAAATGCCTGTCCAATTGCTGCAATTCGACAATAACCTCCGTAACCTGATCATCATTGATCACAGGCGTCGCACTAAAATTGACCGTAATGCTCTGATTCATGATATCCAGAGTCAATTCACGATCGACTAAGGGCTCATCCATACGCAGGCATTGCTCCAGATCCAACCTTTGCTCGGAATCGATCGTCTTGAATAACTCCATGGCACTATTGCCCAACAAATGTCGAGCACTATCGGCGAAGAGAATCTCACCGGCGGTATTGATGTAAGTCAGTTTAAGCTGCCGATCGAATAGCAAAACCGCTTCATTTAAGTGTTCGAGAATCTTTTTATACACGGTTTTTTAAAGTCATGAGCTTATCGATTAATCAAGGAACAAACATATAGACAAAGAAAACGATCGCTTTACTAAAAGTAAGCAAATACTAGACCATAATAATTAGACATCTAATCGACAACCTCCAACGATCATGGTTAGCAATAGGCATTCAGGCCTTTGAGCCCTGGATCTCGGCAATCCCTACCGGAATAACGGTTTCCCTCGTTTCCACGCTCCAGCGCTTATCGTTATACATAAATTGTAGGGTACGCTGCGCGTACCTTCATACCGTTAAGCATCGAATCCACACCCATATCAAACCATAAGGGCTTGCTTAGCATTAATGGGGTTACCATGGTACGCATAGCGTACCCTACGAGGCCGCCATTAAGTTTAAGACGTCACAGAAATAAGTAATGCTTGCATTCAGGCTCTATGTGCCTCAAAAGCTTGCCATCCATCCATGGCCCTGGATTCCGCCAATCCATGGCGGAATGACGGGCTCCCTTTAACTTAATACCAGTGACTCCCTACTCCCACTCCTTTTCATCTTTCCCCTTTCCCCTTTCACCTTGCCCTGGCCCCATCATTTCCGGTGCAAAACAAGATTAGGCAAAACCCTTGAACGGCATTATGGTGCACCCAAATAAAAAACGCCCCATTATGGGGCGTTTTATTGTTGTTATTTCGATTCGTAATTACAGACTGTAATACATATCGAATTCAACCGGGTGCGTGCTCATCCGCAGACGGGTCACCTCTTCCATTTTCAACGCAATATAACCGTCGATGGCGTCATCAGTAAACACGCCGCCTTGTTTCAAGAATTCGCGGTCGCTATCCAATGCTTGTAAAGCTTGATCGAAGGCATGGCAAACTTGCGGAATCGCTTTTTCTTCTTCCGGCGGTAAATCGTACAAATCTTTATCCATCGCATCGCCTGGATGAATTTTGTTTTGAATACCGTCCAAACCCGCCATTAGCATTGCAGAGAACGCTAAATAAGGGTTTGCAGTCGAATCAGGGAAGCGCACCTCGATACGACGGCCTTTCGGATTGCTGACAAAAGGAATACGTATTGAAGCGGAACGGTTACGCGCAGAGTACGCCAACATTACCGGAGCTTCGAAACCTGGAACTAAGCGTTTATAGCTGTTCGTCGAAGCATTGGTAAATGCGTTCAAAGCTTTGGCGTGCTTGATAATGCCGCCGATGTAGTACAAAGCTGTTTCCGACAAGCCCCCGTATAAGTCGCCGGAAAATAGATTGACGCCATTTTTGGCCAAGGATTGATGAACATGCATACCGCTACCGTTATCGCCTACCAGCGGTTTCGGCATGAATGTCGCGGTTTTACCGTAAGCATGCGCAATATTGGTCACGACATATTTTAAATCCAGCACTTCGTCGGCTTTTTTGACCAAAGTACCGAATTTAACACCTATCTCGCATTGACCGGCTGTTGCAACTTCGTGATGATGGACTTCGGTAACCATGCCCATTTCTTCGAGAATCAAACACATCGCAGAACGCATATCCTGCAACGAATCGACCGGAGGAACAGGGAAATAACCGCCTTTCACGCTTGGGCGATGACCCATGTTTCCGTCTTCATAAGCTTTTTCGGAGTTCCAACCTGCCTCGGAAGAATCGATCTTGTATGAAGCACCTGAAATATCGGACGACCAACGTACATCGTCAAACACGAAAAACTCGTTTTCAGGACCGAAGAAAGCCGCATCACCTATACCGGTACTCGCCAGATAAGCTTCTGCGCGTTTCGCGATAGAACGCGGATCGCGTTCGTAGCCCTGCATGTCGTTCGGCTCGATGATATCGCAACGTAGAATCAGCGTGTTATCGTCATAAAACGGATCCATCACTGCCGTGCTTGGATCCGGCATCAGAATCATGTCCGACTCGTTAATGCCTTTCCAGCCCGCAACCGAGGAGCCATCGAACATCTTGCCTTCTTCAAAGAGGTCTTCATCCACATCATGAGCAGGAAAAGTCACATGCTGTTCTTTGCCGCGCGTATCACAAAAGCGAAAGTCGACAAATTTAACATCGTGCTCCTGAATCATTTTAAGTACATTTTCTACAGACATGTAAGTTGTCTCCTAGGTTGATTGTTATATATATAAATTGCTAAGAATATTTCGCGATAACGATATCATTTTTTTGAGTTGCAATATAGCCGCCCGGAAAAGTTTTATAGCCTCTCCCCAATAACCGGTCATTGATCCGCGAGCAAATCAAAAATGTGGAACTGTTTGCTCCACACATACCTTTCGCACTTCAAATTTCGATAGTGCCCGAGGACAGCCCGGTGCCGCATTTTGATCTACGATGGGTATAAAGAGCATAAAATGACTTTTTCAAATAATGGAAGCAGGTTCGCTAGACCTTAAAACGATCGCTGCAAATGAATGCTACCGGCTTTCGAAATCGCTACACACTTTTTTAAGCACTTCACATGCCATATAAGCAACTAATTGATCTCAATTATAAAAACAACGCTACTCATCGGCCACCCAACCTTCTTAGCATCATTATGGTGCAGAGTTTAAAGCAAGTCGCACCACATTGATACAAAACAATATCTCCAGTTAATGCAAATGCCCAAATCTTGGGTTAATAACATCCTTGGCTTTTATGGCACGCTCTGTGCTTTAAACAAATTCGAGTTCGTAACTTAACAAGAGGCATAGAGATGAAATTAATAACAGCAATTGTTAAGCCCTTTAAGCTGGACGATGTACGCGAAGCGTTATCCGAAATAGGGGTTTCAGGAGTCACCGTAACGGAAGTTAAAGGTTTTGGCCGCCAAAAAGGCCATACGGAATTGTATCGCGGCGCGGAATATGTCGTGGACTTTCTACCAAAGGCCAAGGTCGAGGTAGCCATCGGCGACGACCAGCTCGAAGCGGCTGTAGAAGCCATTTCCAAAGCAGCCAATACCGGCAAGATTGGTGACGGAAAAATTTTTGTCAGCAATCTCGAGCAAGTCGTCCGCATCCGAACCGGTGAAACCGGCGAAGAAGCTCTATAAAATCGTTAACGAGGAGATCGAAAGTGGATAAATTAGTTGAATTAAGTTACGCGCTCGATACATTTTATTTTTTGATGAGCGGCGCACTAGTCATGTGGATGGCGGCCGGGTTTGCGATGCTCGAGGCTGGTTTGGTTAGAGCCAAAAACACCACCGAAATTTTAACCAAAAATATCGCCTTGTTTGCTATCGCCTGCATCATGTACATGCTGTTCGGTTACAACATCATGTACCCTGATGAAGCGGTCAACAGCGTGTGGCCCGGCATCAGCTTCCTGCTCGGTGATGACCATACGACCGAGGCCGTAATGAGCAGCGGAGGAGAAACCTATTACTCGAAAATGGCCGACTTTTTCTTTCAAGTCGTGTTTGTAGCCACGGCAATGTCAATCGTCTCCGGCGCCGTTGCCGAACGCATGAAACTGTGGTCATTCTTGGCATTCGCAATCGTAATGACCGGCTTCATCTACCCGCTGCAAGGTTATTGGAAATGGGGTGCTGGCTTTCTCGATGGCCTGGGCTTTCTCGATTTTGCTGGTTCCGGCGTGGTTCACATGTGTGGCGCAAGCGCGGCATTGGCGGGAGTATTATTACTCGGTGCACGTAAAGGAAAATATGGAGCGGACGGCTCGATCAACCCAATTCCAGGCTGTAACATGCCGCTGGCAACTCTTGGAACCTTCATTCTTTGGATGGGTTGGTTCGGATTTAATGGTGGTTCTGAATTAAAAATTTCGGACATCGGCGAAGCCAACTCGGTTGCCATGGTATTCGTCAATACCAACACGGCGGCTGCCGGAGGACTTGTTGCCGCCTTATTAACCGCACACTTCATGTTCGGCAAGGCCGATCTTTCCATGACGCTGAACGGCGCTTTGGCAGGATTGGTTGCAATCACCGCTGAGCCGTTGACGCCATCGCCATTATTGGCCACCGTCATCGGTGCAGTCGGAGGAGTCATCGTCGTTTTCTCGATCCTGGCTTGGGATAAACTCAAAATCGACGACCCGGTTGGCGCGATTTCGGTCCATGGCGTCGTCGGCATGTGGGGGTTGATAGCAGTCTGTTTCTCCAATGAAGAAGCCAGCTTTTCAGCCCAATTGATCGGCATCGTAACAATATTCGGCTTCGTTTTCTTCAGCAGCCTACTGACTTGGTACTTAATCAAGCTAGCGATGGGCATCCGCGTCAGCGAAGAAGAAGAATACAAAGGCGTCGATTTCTCCGAGTGCGGCATGGAAGCTTACCCCGAATTTACGACTGAAGGCAGCAAACGCTAACACGTTAGCCTAGTAATAACGGGCGCGCAATGCGCCCGTTTTTTTCGGAAAAAGTAACGCCCCGCATCGGATTAAGCCTTATGAAATTGTAACTATTAGGATATTTAACTATGATTGCGGCTTAAACCGAACCCCGAAAGGGATACGATAGCAACTTAACCACTCTGGAAGATCAATATGAAATTAATTACAGCGATTATCAAACCATTCAAAATGGATGACGTCAGAGAAGCCTTATCGGAAATCGGCGTTGCGGGAGTTACTGCCACCGAAGTCAAAGGATTCGGGCGCCAAAAAGGGCATACCGAACTTTATCGCGGCGCGGAATATGTCGTGGACTTTTTGCCAAAAGTGAAATTGGAAATTGCCGTTTCCGATGAAATTCTGGATCAGGCCATTGAAACCATTGTCAAAGCCGCTAATACCGGGAAGATAGGTGACGGCAAGATTTTTGTGACAAGTCTGGAGCAAGTGATTCGCATCCGAACCGGTGAAACCGGCAGCGACGCCATTTAACCCTGCTTTAAGAGATGCCTATTATAAAACATTGAAAGTTAAATAAAATAAACATTATGCACGACAATATCAACCCTGCCTTCTTTGTAAAAGCTGGGTAAAAATCGGCATGATTTTTTAACTTATATAGCTGAATATTTTAGACCATAGGCACCACATTAGTTAAGACTGGGTTAAGCTCACGAGCAAGCCTCAAACGATTCGGTACCTGGATATGATTTATTCCCGGTACCGACAATTCCGCGCGCGTCCACTAAAAACTTATAATAATTAACGAGGACAGCATGACCCTTAACAAACTGAACAGTTTCATTTTACTGTTCGGCCTACCGCAACTTGCCGCGGCAGGCGAACTCAATCAAAGCAATACCGCATGGGTATTAACCTCCACCGCATTAGTGCTCTTCATGACTCTGCCCGGGCTTTCCCTGTTCTATGGCGGACTCGTCAGAAGCAAAAACGTGCTATCGGTGCTAACGCAATGTTTCGCAATCACCTGCATCGTTTCGCTGCTATGGCTTGCAGGCGTATATAGCCTGATTTTCGACGACGGAGGAGATTTGCAACAAGTCCTGGGCGGCACCCATAAGTTTTTCGTGCCCAGCCTGGTCACGGATTCTCTAATCGGCGACATACCGGAGACCGTCTTCTTTATGTTTCAAATGACTTTTGCAATCATTACGCCGGCATTGATCGTCGGTGGTTTCGCAGAGCGCATGAAATTTTCAGCCATTCTCTGGTTCAGCTCCTTGTGGTTGCTGCTGGTTTATGTGCCGATATGTCATTGGATCTGGGGCGGCGGCTGGCTCGCCGACTTGGGCGTCATGGATTTCGCCGGCGGCATTGTGATTCATGTCAATGCCGGCGTTGCGGCCCTAGTATCGGCCTTGGTTCTCGGTAATCGAAGAGGTTTCCCGACTACTGCGATGCCGCCTCATAACATGACGATGGTGCTAACCGGCGCCGGCATGCTGTGGGTAGGCTGGTTCGGCTTCAATGGCGGCAGTGCGTTGACCGCCGACGGTTCAGCCGGCATGGCGATCCTGGTAACGCACACCGGTGCGGCAGCCGGCTCTTTAACATGGATGTTCATCGAATGGATCAAATTCGGCAAACCCAGCGCATTGGGCATCGTGACCGGTATGGTCGCAGGCCTCGGCACCATAACGCCAGCTTCCGGCTTCGTCGGTCCCGCAGGCGCATTGGTGATAGGCGTTACTGCAGGCGCTCTCTGCTTTGTCGCCACTCAATTCATGAAGCGAAAGCTGAAAATCGACGACTCGCTCGACGTATTTCCTGTTCATGGCGTCGGCGGCATCGTCGGATCCCTTTTGACCGGCGTTTTCGCTGCCACCAGTTTAGGCGGATTGGGTTTGGACGAAGGCGTTTCGATCATGGATCAAGTCGGCGTGCAAGCGCTGGCGGTCGGCGTCACGATTCTCTGGAGCGGTTTTTTTAGTTATTTGATCTTGAAAGTCCTGGATCTACTGATCGGTTTAAGAGTCACCAAAGACCAAGAACAACAAGGCCTGGATATCGCAACCCACGAAGAAACCGGTTACCACAATCTAACTTGATCTTCCCTACCAAAAAGGATGGGCGGTTTCGCCCATCCGCATTATGGCGGTGAGCGGTGAGCGGTGAGCGGTGAGCGGTGAGCGGTGAGCGGTGAGCGGTGAGCGGTGAGCGGTGAGCGGTGAGCGGTGAGCGGTGAGCGGTGAGCGGTGAAATGATGCGGCATTTAATCCATTTGTCAAGCCCTAATTTCCTCTTTCCTCTTTCCTCTTTCCTCTTTCCTCTTTCCTCTTTCCTCTTTCCTCTTTCCTCTTTCCTCTTTCCTGCTTACTGCTTACTGCTTACTGCTTACTGCTTACTGCTCACTACTTACTACTCACCGCTCTCTGCAAACTAGCCACTACAATTCTCCCCCCAATCCTCTTTTGAGGTATAAAATAACGACAACCACTATATTTTTCATGGCGACGCGGAGGCCGAATGAATACCGCTGTTTTATTAGAACGGATACAAAATGGATTACGAAACCGGACCAAAACCATTGCAGTCCTTTCGATCTTATTTGCATTGTATGCCCTCGCCGGCTTTTGGATCGTGCCGGCCGTTCTGAAAAACCAACTCCCTAAAATCATCCACCAGGAAATCGGACGCGAGGCCGCTGTCGAAAAACTATCGATCAATCCATTCACGCTGGAAATGGCTGTCAACGGCTTCGAATTGAAAGAAACCGACGGACAAACATTCGCGTCATTCAAAGACCTTTATATCGATATCGCTGGCTTCGATTCAATTACGCATTTTAAGCCTATCATCGAGAAAGTTTCCTTGACCGAACCCTTCGTCAGAATCGCCAAAGACTCTGAAGGCATATTCAATTTCGCCGATTTGACCGAAGCGGACCCGGAAGAACAACCTATTGAAGAAAATACCGGAATATTTGCGTTTCGACTACGCGGCCTAGCCGTTTTGGAAGGATCTGTCCTTTGGGACGATCTTCAACTGGCCGAACCGCAAAAAGAAACTTTCGGCTCGATTAACCTATCGCTGAGCGAACTCAATTCGGTCGATTCCGAACCTGCCCCGCTGCAATTTTCTTTTATTTCGGACTCGAATACTACGCTCGATTGGCAAGGCTCGATCACACTCAAGCCCCTACAATCGCAAGGCTCGATTAAATTGGAACAAGTCGGATTAACTCGAATCGGACAGCTTTTTTTACAGGAAATCGGCGATATCAAAGTCGACGACGGCGAACTGAATCTTTCGGTCGACTATACGTTGAATACCGAAGAGGACGGTATAACCGCAGCAATCAAACCCATCCGGTTCGGCGCCGATAATCTCAAACTCAAAATCGCCGCAGAACCCGGGCAAAACTCCGATATCGAGGCTAAATCACTCAAGTTTGATGCTAATTACGAGCTGACGATGTCCAATGACGAGATAACGCTCAAGACTACGACACCGAACCAACTCAACGTCGATAATCTCAGCCTAAATATCCCCACGGAACCGGGACAAAGAGCCGATATTAGCGTTAAATCCGTCGAATTAGGCACCGACTTCACTCTGACAACGGCCAATGGCGAATTAAAAGTCAACACCGATACCGCTAAACTGGCACTCGACACATTCAACCTGAAACCTTACAAGCCTTCCGCCGACATCCCGGAACTATCGGCGCATAAAATGGCTTTCGATGCCGTCTATACAGCCGAAAGCAATGAACAAGGTCTCAAACTGAACATAGATCAAAGCCGATTCGATCTCAACAAACTAAAAATGGCCTTCAAGCCGCATACCGAAATGCTCGAAGCCGAATTGAGCCGTTTAACGATTGCAGCCGATGTAACAATAGCTCCTGACATGGCCGTTCAAATCGAAAAAGGGAAAATAGATCTTAGCGAACTCCAATTCGGGGCTGACGGGCAAGATATCGAACTCATCAACATTCCGGCAATAGCAGCTAGCGGCATCAAGGCCGATACCGCTAAACAGCGCATCCATATCGCGTCGCTGACATCGAAAGACGCGAAGCTGAAAGCCTGGCTCAACCCGGACGGTCAATTCAACTATCTAGCTCTATTCGGTGACGAAAGCACCGAAAAAACCGATCCGCTACCGACACCCGATAGTAAACCCTGGCAATTCGCGCTCGACTCGTTCACTATCGACGGCTATCAAATAGCGTTTACCGACAAAACTCAAAAAACACCGACTCCGATCACCTTGTCCGAACTTACCGTCGGCATCGAGCACCTAACGGATCAAACCGATCAAAAATCACCGGTTCGTTTACACACGAAAGTCAATGAAACCGGCTCAATCAATATCAAAGGTCAACTAGCCCCTACCCCGCTATGGGCCGACCTCGAACTCAAAGTCGATGCGATCGCACTAAAAACTTTCCAACCCTACTTGGAAAATCATGTTCGTTTGGACCTCATAGAAGGCGATTTTTACGCTCAAGGTCAGGCTTTATTGGCAATCGATGAAAAGGACGAGCTGGACTTGAAATTTCAAGGCGACGCTCATATAGACAGGCTGTTAACTCGCGATCAAGTTCAACGCCGGGATTTCGTCAAATGGCGCAAACTTGACCTCGGCAGTATTTCGATCGACCTAGCGGCTAACCGGTTCATTTTTGAAGACATCCGCTTCGACCGGCCTTACATTCGCGTATTGATCAAAAAAGACGGAACGACGAACTTCAACGATATCGTCTTAGCGACCGAAACGCCGGAAACCGAACAACCCGAAACCGAATCCGACAGCCTAATCCATTACCATATCGGCCGAATCGAAGTCAAAAGAGGCTTGTCCGACTTCGCCGACTACTCGCTGATACTGCCTTTCGTCACACAAATGAATAATCTTAATGGCGTCTTGTCCGGCATTTCGTCCCAGCCCGGCGCTACCGCCGAGCTGTCGCTGCAAGGCAAGGTTTATAATTTGGCCAGTGTCGGCATTGCCGGCAATTATCAAATGGACAGCGGCGATTCAGCGATCGAACTCAACTTCAAGGACATGCCGTTGCCGCTGGTCACGCCCTACATGGCTCAATTTGCCGGTTATAAAATCGAAAGAGGTCAAATGTCGCTGGATCTCAAATACACGATCGACCAAGGCAAACTCAACGCACAGAACAATCTGTTCATCGATCAATTCACGCTCGGAGAGAGAGTCGAAAACCCCGATGCGGTATCGCTACCGTTGAATTTAGCGATCGCACTACTGAAAGACTCCAAAGGGCAAATCAATATCGACTTACCTATTACCGGAAGTCTCGACGATCCGGAATTCAGCGTCGGCTCTTTAGTGATGAGAGCGCTCGGCAACCTGATAAGAAACATCGCCACATCGCCGTTCAGAGCCATCGCATCGATGTTCGACGCGGAACAGGATTTAAGCGCTATCACTTTCGAACCGGGCAGCACCAAAATCGCAGAGACCGAAAAAGCCAAGCTCGACGCATTGGCTAAGGCATTGAAAGACAGACTGGCCCTCAGATTGGAAATCAAAGGCGCCGCTTTCGAGGCTCTGGACTGGCCGGCGTTGCGCTCGGAAGCGCTTAACGATCAACTGAAATCGATGAGAGCAAAAGAACTCAGAGCGGAAGGTAGAAGAATCCGCGCGGAATATGTCACGCTATCCGAAGACGAGGAACAGCGTTTGCTGGCACAACTCTTCATCGAAAAATTTCCGATGCTGGCCGACTACACGCTCTTCGGCAGACCGAGATTGAAAAATCCCGAACAAGGCGACTTTTATGAGATCGCTCGGAAAACGCTCGAGGCGGCCTTGGAGCCCGATCAACAACGACTAAACGACTTAGCAGTACGCCGAGCCGGAGCAATACAAAACTACCTGATTGCCGAAGGCGGTATCCCCGGAAACCGGATATTCCTACTCGCGACAGAACTGAATCCGGTTAGGAAGGAGCCGGGCATCACGGCGACGCTGAGTTTGGGTACGCGGTAAGCGAACGAGAAATAGTCCGCCCTACAAAGGAAAAAACGCGTCAACTGCTCTTTTTAGGTTTATTTGTCAGAAATCCTAAGTAACGTTCATGAAGGCCTAGCCATCGCCCTGGCAAATGAAAGTTCTCTGGTGGGGAGGGTGCGGTCACTCGCCCGACAGGACGCCGTGAATACGTCCATGTAGGCTCGACGGCGGCTCGAAAGCCAAGGACGGCGTGAATGCAGATTTTGCAGGAGCAAAAATCTGCCCTGCCGCCGACGCCTGTCGATCGAGCAACCGCACCCTCTTCAGAACCGGGATTGCCAGAACGGAGATTTGTATATCGAAAAATTAGATAATTGGTCTAAATCTATGAACTTTCACAGTAAGATTTAGCGCCGAATAAATGCCTAGAACTCTGCGCATTTTTATTGCCTTGCATCAAAATGATATCATTCCACAACTAACTTCATTATCGGAAAAAATCATGCAAGCACTGACAGACCGAGAGCTTTATCAAGCCCTCGAATACGCCAAAAGCATCGACGAGACAACCGGCAGAAAAATCATGGCCGACTTCCAAACCGACCAGACGATGCTCGCGCAGATGCTGTTCGGTATTTTTCCCGGCATCATTGCCGAGCAGAATCAAGACATGGCGCATTTATTCATGGATTTGTGCTTCGACTTGCTCTGCGTATTTCAAAAAGCCTTCGGCCCACTGCCCGCGCAAAACGAACTCGATATCGATTGGCTTCAAAAACAAGCGATGCTACTCGATACCGAATTGCAAGCCGTGAAGAAAAATCAAGACATGGACGAAAAAATCCGGAACTCGTTGCAACAAAGAATGATTTCAAGAACACACGATGAAACTCCGCAATCCGGGCTCATTGCATTTATGAACGCAGCAGTCGATGATTATGCCTCGGAAAACCCAAGCCGGGTACCTGCCACACAAATCACGCAAGCGCTGATTCTGGTTGCAATCCGCCTATTCAATAACCTCTACACGCATGCTCGGAAATCCTGATATGTCGGATATTATGAAATTAACGGTCGGCGAACGATTCGATCACAATTTGCCTGACGAAGGCATGAGCGTAATTCTGGTCAACGGCACCCCGGTGCTGACCTTTAATTTTTCGCTGAATCGACAACAAATCGATGCCTTTTTGAATGGCTCGTGTTCGTTCGGCCTGTTTACCGAGAACGATGCGCTGTTTTTTTTGTTTAAGATCGATAATTTTCTGGAATGGTCGGACCTAGCCTTCACAATTCACTTAGCCGGCGATGAAACTGTCGCAACCGGCCCGGGCTATCTGCCTTTCAATCTGGTATTGGTCGATTCGGCCACAAGCATCATCAAAGGCTTGCGCGTCGTTACCACAACGCCGGAATTCGGCGCCATACTGGCAGACATCACCGAACAGCAAGCCAAGCAGCCATTCGATACGATTGCTTACTACAAAACGATCGGAGACATTTACGAAAAATACCCGTCGGCCAGCGACATGTTGAAAAAAGCGCTAATCGTCGAGGAAGGCGGGATTACATTACCGAAACACTAAAACTGAATATCGAATAGTTCTCGTTTTTTATTGTTTGAATGGGAGAGGGGGGCCGTCCATGGCGTCGAACTTACTATGCCCTTCCTTATGCATTATCCTTCGAGTCAATGCAAACCGGCTATCCTGTCGATTTGTCCCGCTATCCCGGCCGGAAACGGTCAACTTTTTCCTTAATTTGCCGCAAATGGATGCGTCGCAGTCGCTTTGCCCGAAACCACTTCCTGAGCGGTTGGAGAACCGGCAACGGCACGCTCGATTGCTTCTTTAGTCGCTTCGTAGTTGTATTGTTGAATTTTGGCGTCGTCTTCAGCCATCCAGTGGATAAAAACACCTACCGAAATAAACAGATTGTCGGCTTCGTCGGCAGGAATAATGCCGCTTTCGACCGAATCAGCAACCGCCATCGCCACGCCGCGCTGAGCGGGTCCGAACATTTGGACGGCTTGCTTGGAACCTTTGATCGTGACCTTATTGAACATTACGGTCGCAGGTTTTACCATCAAGTTAGGGGCAACAACAGCAAGCAAGCTGGAGAAACCGTCTTTGTTGTTTGTCAGGCAATTTGCGAAAGCGGTTTCGGCAGCCGAACCGCGTGGGCCGATAATCAGATCGATGTGTGCGACTTCGTTGCCGTCGCCAACTAATGATTCGCCTACGCGTAAATTACTGATTTTTGCCATGCTTGTTGACTCCTTAAAAATAAAGATGAACAGAGTTTGAAAATTAAACTGAAACCTAATACGGCACATTCCGCTTAAGTTGTGAGGCATTGTAATGCCGATTCCTTTCAGGCACCTTTCATCGAGTTTTTAGCACCGTTGCCCGGATGGAGCGCAGCGCAATCCGGGATGGGCGAGGCCACGAATTCCCCGTATTCCGCTGGCGTTGCATACGGGCTACGCCCTAATCGTTATCAAACCAGCATCGATTGCCGGTATTTCCGAGCGAGGCAGGGTATTCAACACACCCCAAACGTTTCGGCCTGCTTCTCCTTAAATTTCGGCCAGCATTTGCCCGATCATCGCTTCGGCCCGGCTCAAGTAACCCGAACCGAATAAATTAAGATGATTCAAAATATGATAAAGATTATAAAAAGTCTTTCGAACCCTATAACCCGGATCTTCCGGCAAAACCTCATGATAAGCCGCATAAAAATCCCGGCTAAACCCGCCGAAAAGCTCGGTCATCGCCAAGTCTGCCTCGCTGTCCCCGTAATAACAGGCCGGATCGAAAATTACCGGCGCCCCGCCGGCCTCGACAGCGGCATTTCCGCCCCATAAGTCGCCATGCAACAAAGACGGCTTAGTTCGGTAATTGTCGAACAAGGCATCCATATCCGCCAAAAGTCGCTCGCCTTGGCTTTGCAACCGGCCTTGATAACCGTTTTGCGCCGCCAATCGTAACTGAAAGCCCAAACGCTGCTCGCGCCAGAAACCCGGCCAATCGTCGTAACGGCCGTTCGGTTGTAGCGTACTCCCGATCGTATTGTCTCGATGCCATCCGAAATAAGGCCGCTCCGCACCATGCAGTAACGCTAATTGCCGCCCTAATTGGCGCTCGGAACGAGAATTCGAAGAAGCGAACTTGATATGTTCTAAAACCAAAAACGACCGCTGCTCGGTTTGCCCGCACACGACCGGTTCGGGCACCCTTATCGTCCGCGTGCCGGCTATTTCTCTTAAGCCTTCGGCTTCGGCCTCGAACATATCGAACGAAGCTGGACGATTCAATTTTACGAAATAAGTTCGTTCTTCACTCCTCAAACGGTAAGCTTCATTGATATCGCCGCCGCCGACCGGACGGGCTTCCGTTACCGAAAAAGGCCGCCCGGTCGCCTGTTCGATTTGCTCGGCGATTGCTTGCCAATTCATCGTCATTGTCGTCTCTCCGATTTGATTGAATTGCAGAACCAAAGATGTTACCGATCGCAACGCCTCTGCGGAACGGGTTATTTAACCCATCCTAAGGCGCTGAAAGTTTGATAGGCTGCTAAGGTAGGATGGGTAGAGCGGAGCGAAACCCATCATGGAAAGTCATGACAGCCATTGTAACAAATCGCGGGTTGGTTAATGGCTGCGTTATTAAAACCGTACCTGCGCTCAAACAAAGCGATGAGTCTCCGCTTCGCTGCTACCCACCCTACGGCACTACAGCGCCAAAAGTTTGATCGTTAATGTAAGGGAGGAGCGGAAACGGTTTAGCGGTTCTTTGCTTGATGCCTATGATTTGTACCCCCCCGTACGCCCATGAAAAAGAAAATAGAGAAGCGCGCGCATAACGCCGGATTCATGCGTCAACTTTCAAACGACAACTGATTACCAAACACATTGCACCAATCCAAATCGAATTGCGCGACTGCGGGATTCACCGCCGGATGCCCCAGCATTTGTTCGGCAATCTCGATCGGCAGAGTAATAGCGCTCACCCCCGCAGTTAACACATCGAGTACTTGCCGAGTGTTCTTGAAACTAGCCGGCAACAATTTACACGACAATTTTTGGCGATCGAGCAAATTTTGTAAATCGGCAACCACTTGCGGCCCATTCTCGCCCATCGCATCGATTCTATTGACATAGGGCGCCAGATAATCCGCTCCGCACAGGGCCGCTAAAAAGCCTTGCTGAACGCTATAGATAGCCGTGGCCAGAACCGCTATCTCATCGACTTTGATTTTTTTGATTGCGGCTAAACCGGTTTCGTTGGCCGGCACTTTCACGACAATATCGTAAGGTAAATCCTGTAAGCGTTTCGCTTCCTCGACCATGCCATCGACAGTCGAACTAACGACCTGAACATGATAACGAGCTTCGGGTCCTATCAATTCGGCCAAATTCAATAATAATTGATTCAAACCAACCCCGGACTTGGCAAGGATCGATGGATTAGTCGTCACGCCCTTGACCGGCAAGCAGTCGTAAAAGCGAGCAATTTGCGCGGTATCGGCGCTATCGAGATAGAGTTCGAACATAAATTTAAAAATCGAGTTGAAAAAATGACCGCTCGGCAGTCGTTAGATTAAATTGCTCGCTTTGACCACTGTCAAAACGTTTAAGAAGGGGTTACAAACCTATACGCATCAAGCTAAGCAAAAATCCTCGCGGCTAAATCGCAACGAACCTCTTCCGGCGATTCTAAACAGCGTAGCCCGGATGGAGCGTAGCGCAATCCGGGAAGTTCGGAGCCACGCCATTCCCGTATTCCGCTACGCTGCATACGGGCTACGCGCTAGGCTGTCGAAAAAAAGCCATTTTAGCTAATTTCTGTGTTCCCGCTTTTTTAATCCAAAAATATTTTGGAAATTGTTTGTGATCATAGCTATAAAGCGCTAGAGGTAGGGTGTGCGTACCCTAGGAGACCCGCCCATAGCTTACATGCCCTCATGTGTTTCGTTGTGCCGACATTAGGTACGCGCAGCGTACCCTACAATTCGTTTTGAGTTTTTAAGTGTTTCCTGTAGCGGGGCAACTATTACTCTGCGGGACGGTTGCAAACCCCGTCTTGCCAAAGTTACAGGACAAGACCGGTATGCATTCCCACGCTGGAGAGGTGGGAACCAGGAAACTCAAACCGCTCAATTTTTCATCAAGCCCAAAATCACCGCAATGTGCGCCAGTTCCGCCAGCGTAGAAACTTTGAGCTTATTTCTAATTTGCGTGCCGTAATTGGCGACCGTTTTGTAGCCCAAACAAAGCTCTTCGGAAACTTTGTGTACCGTCATGCCTTTCGCAAGTAAGCGGAATACATCGAATTCCCGGGCCGAAAACGCCTCGATAATTGCATGGTAATCCATCACATCCGACTTTCCGGTTTGATCCTTGAGTAGACCATCTTCGATGTAAATTTCGCCATTTGCGATATGCTCTATTGCCATCGCAAGATTGGCCGCCGCACTGTTTTTACTGATATAGCCTTTGGCTCCGGCCGCAATGGCTCGATTAACATAGACCTGTTCATCATGCACGCTAAACACCAAAATCTTAGCCTTACTATCGCGTTGACAAATACGCCGTATCGTCTCCAGTCCGCCTAGGCCGGGCATCGATAGATCCATCACGGCGACATCGACTGCATGTTCCTGCATCAATTGAATCGCCTGCTCCCCTCGATCGGCCTCGGCAACGATTTCGATCGTATCTCGCGTCCCGAGCAACATTCGAAACCCCGCGCGCACAACCGCATGATCGTCGACTAAAATAATTTTGATTTTACTTTTCATAGAATAGGTATCGTTGCGCTAACTGCCATGCCCTGACCGGGTTGCGAGCGGACGCTCAGCTCGCCATCGAGCGACTTAATCCTTTCTTGAATGCCTCTGAGCCCGAATCCTGACGATATCCGATTGATATCGCAACCGCGCCCGTCATCGGCCACCTCCAAATGCAAACAATCACGATTTTCGCCTAAAATTTCCAGTACTATTTTAACGTGTTTGGCCTCGGCGTGACGGATTGTGTTGGTCAAACATTCCTGAATGACACGAAATATCTGTATCGCAACATTTTGATCAAGCGAATCCAACTCGTCCGGACACTCAATGGTCAAATTCAACCAAGGGTTTCTTTCCGACCAATGGTTGACCATATCTTCGAGCGTGGCTTTCAAGCCTAATTCGGTCAAAATCAATGGATGCAATTGATGCATCATCGAGCGTACGATAGCCATCAAATGATCGCAGATATGGCTGATCGACTCTGTAATTTGACGGGTATCGGCTTTTTCATGCGCAGCAGTGACCGCCATGACCTTGATTGCCGTCAACGATTGACCCAATTCGTCATGTAATTCCTGCGATAAACGCCGGCGCTCCTCTTCCTGAATTTTCAACGAATGCTTGGTTAAGGCACGATTTTCCTCACGAGTATTATCGAGCACGCCGGCCATATGATTAATCGCCCCGGCGATACTATCGTATTCCTGAATCGAAAACCTCGGCAACACATCCCGATATTGTCCGGTTTCGATACGCCTGAGACCATCGACAATCGTATCGATAAATCGCAGGGTTTTATGCAGGGTTTGGTGTACCGCCAAAAAGATCAATATAATCAATAAGCACAGGGTAATAAAAAAAGCGACCGTTTCATGCCAAACCTCGACAGTCTCATCCATCGGATTCGGCTGAATAATCAGCATCAATGCCTTGCCGTCGGCCATCACGATTGGATAGTGCGTTTCGGCATAATCGGCGGTAACCAAACTTACAAACCAACCCGGAGGCATGTCGGGCTGGTCTTCACTTTGCAGCGAACGGGTCACTTGAATCGTTTCACCGGTCGGTTGCTGAACGCGGATATCCAAATGGCGTGTTTCTCGTAAAGCGCTAAGCCAATAAATCCAATCCGACTCCTTCATGGTTGCGGAGGCCGGTTTCGAAAATCCGAATTTAACCAATTGCAATGCCAGGTTTAGAGAAGAGCCGACTTCTTCAGTGACCGCCTCCCGAGCCCGCCAAATCGCGATCGAACCGCCTAGTATCAATATACAGACGAATAAAAACAAAATTCTGATAATTAGTTGGAAACGTAAGCTCATCTTGGCCGAAACTAGGTTAAAACATATCATTATCAATTCGTATAACCCGTTACACTATAGGAAAATTTCATTTTTTCAGTTTATTCTAAATCCATCCAGCATCAGAGATTATACCGATCGTAGACCAAAATGCGGCACCGGAGCCTGTCATTATGCCCGACTTTTCATTAAGCACCACTTGGCTCATTCCGTCGCCTATCGAAACGGTGTGGTTCTATCTGATCCGCCCCGAAACTTGGCCGGATTGGTGGAGATATGTCGATTCGGTCGAAAACATCTCGTCCGGCGCATCGAAGATTCCTAATAATAAACGGCGCATTTATTGGAAAACACGCCTACCCTACCGATTAGTCATTGAGTTGACCGTTACGCGCGCCATTGAGCATCGCTACCTCGCGGTGAAGGTTCAAGGCGACTTGGTCGGATCGGGACATTGCCGAGTTTCGGGCAATGCCGAGTCGACTCGGCTCGAATTCGATTGGCACGTCGCAACCTGCAAACCGTGGATGAACCGCTTTGCCTTTCTTTGCCGGCCGATATTCGAATGGAACCATGCACAAGTCATGAAGGAAGGCGAACGTGGATTAGTCTATTTAACGACACTTAAAAATTCATCGATAACGTGAAATAATAAGGAACGACCAATTCCATTGTAATTGTTCAGACCCTTCGTAAGTATTCAGTCCACCTCTTTGAGAAAGAGGGGCTAGGGGAGATTATACCTTTCGCACTTCAAATTTGGGCGATGCTTAAGGAGGCATTGGGGTGATCGGCCCCTCACCTAACGCTAGGTAAGGGGCCAGCATGGATGCTGGCATAGAGCCTACATGGATGTATTTACGGCGTCCTTTGACGGTCGCCCCGGTGCCGAATTTTGATCTACGATGAGTATATTTAAATAAATCCCCTCAATCCCCCTTTTTCAAGGGGGAGCTAACAATTACAACTGAATTGCAGTAATTTGCCAGCGGGGTCTGAATACTTACATTCCACTCACATACCGGAAATCCATCACAAAATGGCTCAATACATATATTCAATGAACCGGGTAGGCAAAATTGTCCCGCCCAAAAAATATATCCTAAAGGATATTTCGCTATCCTTCTTCCCCGGCGCCAAAATCGGGGTGCTGGGCTTGAACGGCTCGGGCAAATCGACGCTATTACGCATCATGGCCGGAATCGACAAAGATATTGAAGGCGAAGCGATCCCGCAAAAAGGCATTCATATCGGTTACTTACCACAAGAACCGCAACTCGACCCTAACAAAACCGTGCGCGGCAACGTCGAAGAAGCCGTAGCGGAAATCAAAGCGATACTGACCCGATTCGACGAAGTCAGCAACGCCTTTGCCGACCCCGATGCCGACTTCGATGCCCTGCTGGCCGAACAAGCCGAACTCCAAGATAAAATCGAAGCGGCCGGCGCTTGGGAACTAGACCGTAAGCTGGAAATCGCTGCCGATGCGCTACGCCTGCCGGATTGGGACGCCGATGTCACGAAACTATCGGGCGGTGAAAAACGCCGCGTCGCATTATGCCGACTGTTGCTATCCAACCCCGACATGCTGCTGCTCGACGAACCGACCAACCACTTAGATGCCGAATCGGTCGCATGGCTGGAACGCTTTCTACACGATTACTCCGGCACCGTCGTCGCGGTCACGCATGACCGTTACTTCCTCGACAACGTCGCCGGTTGGATTCTGGAACTGGATCGCGGACAAGGCATCCCTTGGGAAGGCAATTATTCGAGCTGGCTCGAACAAAAAGAAAAACGTTTGGAACTGGAAGAACGCCAGGAATCTTCCCGAATGAAATCGATGAAGGCCGAATTGGAATGGGTACGTTCCAACCCGAAAGGCCGCCATGCGAAAAGCAAGGCTCGCTTGGCGCGCTTTGAAGAACTATCTTCGCAAGAAGCGCAAAAACGTAACGAAACCCAAGAAATTTATATTCCACCCGGCCCTCGCCTCGGCGATATCGTGATTCACGCCGATAACATCAACAAGGGATTCGACGATAGATTACTGATTAACGACTTGAGCTTCAAACTCCCGCCGGGCGGGATTGTCGGAATCATCGGCCCGAACGGCGCCGGTAAGACGACACTGTTCCGTATGATGGCCGGATTTGAACAACCCGACTCCGGCACCGTGACAATCGGTCAAACCGTACAACTGGCCTATGTCGATCAAATGCGCGACAACCTAGACCCGAACAAAACGGTTTGGGAAGAAATTTCGGACGGCCTCGACATCATCACGGTCGGTAAATACGAAACGCCATCGCGCGCCTATGTCGGCCGCTTCAACTTCAAAGGCGGCGACCAACAAAAACGCATCGGCGATTTGTCCGGCGGCGAACGCAACCGCGTGCACCTGGCCAAGCTATTGAAAAGCGGCGGCAACGTCTTGCTGCTCGACGAACCAACTAACGATCTCGACGTCGAAACCCTGCGCGCACTTGAAGAAGCGCTCCTGGCCTTCCCCGGCTGCGCCGTGGTCATTTCGCATGACAGGTGGTTCCTAGACCGGATCGCGACACACATGCTGGCCTTCGAAGGCGACAGCCAAGTGGTCTGGTTCGAAGGCAATTACGCCGATTACGAAGCCGACCGCCATCGCCGTTTAGGCACCGATGCCGACAATCCGCACCGGATCAAATACAAGAAATTGACTTAATCGGCCCGATAAAGATAGCAAACGGCAGCGCCGAGTATATATACCCTTCGCACTTCAAATTTCGGCAGTGCCTTAGGAGGCACCGGGGTGCTCGGCAAAGGCTTTGCCAGCATGGAGCTGGCATAGAGCCTACAGGGACGTATTCACCCAGCATCTAAATTCCATAACTCAATGGCCATGATTAATTGCGTTGGATAATTTAGGTGCTGGGTTCACGGCGTCCTTTGACGGGCACCCCGGTGCCGAATTTTGATCTCCGATAGGTATATTTCCCATGCTCTGCGCTCGCCGTCATGATCACCTGGGGAGAACGGCGTTTTCCTCGTTTCCACGGTCCTCCGTGGGAACCAGAAATGCCATCACGACCCCGCAACATTTCGGCCGCATCGATAATCACATCCAAGCCATGCGCCATTCCGTGAGTACCAACTTACCCGCAACAAACTTAATTTTAAGGCCGAACAAATCGGCAAACACATCATCACGCGGTTGATTGAAAAAAAAACCGAGATCGACGCCGTTAAGAATAACGGCCGTCTTACTCTCTCTGCCGCCATGCGCCACAATATGCACCTTGAACCTAAAGAAATCAGTTGAGCATTCTAAATCCCGTTCGCCCTGAGCCTTGTCGAAGGGTGGCGGACAGGATTCAGAATGCTTACTAAGTGGGGAGCGTCTAGAATCCTGTCAGCCTTACGGTAAGCAAATCTTTCCAGCATTCCAAAGCGCCGATAATCTTCTTAATTCTTTATTGAACCGACGGTAAGAAAAATAACCCGATCTCTTTTGCTTTTTAATTGGTAGTTATTTTAATGCGCGCTTGACCACGACTGACCACGACTTTTATAAGGTTTCATCCGAAAGGCGCTTAAATGCAAGGCAAACGCGTTAAAAATACTTTTCCTCATTTCCCAAGGCCCTCCATCACTACCATTAAGTTAAGGGGAGCCCGTCATTCCGCCAAGGATGGCAGGCTTTTAACCTAAAAAGATCATTTGAGTATCTCAAACTATCGTTCGCCCTGAGCCCTTCGGCTACGCTCAGGAGAGCCCTGTCGAAGGGTGAACGGTAGTTTGAGGCTTCACCAGGTCGGTGAAAGTATTGTAGACCCTTCATGCTTCGACTTGGCTCAGCACGAACGACCTACAACACATGCCAACTGATCTTTTTAGGATAATGACGAATTACGCGCGATTCTTAAAATCATTTCACGAAAATCGGCTAAGTCTCACTGTTGATTGGTTAATTTCAGTTACCCACAAAACCTGTGGATAACTCTGTGCATATCTTGATGATGAATGCTTCGATGCCGCGCAATTATTACGGTTTTGTTAAATTGATCATTTTTTATACAAGTCTCATATTTTCATTAAATCAATAACTTACGAATCAATTCCGATTTCTGTAAGTCCTTGATTTATGATTTTCGCCCCAAAAATCGCTTAATGCGCTTGGTGTGTATAAGCCAGTTATGGTCAAATTATTTTTTGATTTTTTTGCAATCGAAAAGCCTTGACAGTCTCCGAATTAACGAAAAGCTTGCCGGACACGAGCCGACGGTTTATGTTGGGCATTAAGAATTTCACATAACGAGGAGATTCCCGATGCCTAGAAAAGCTATTCCCGTTTCATTTCGCTTGCTGTTATTGTTGAGTCTGATAACCGTCTGTTCTTACGGTCTCGCCGCCGAAGGAGCCCAAACCATGAGCCTTAAACTTCAATCCCCCGATTTCAACGAACACGGCCCGATCGCCAAAACTTTCACATGCGACGGAGACGATATCTCACCGGCATTGACTTGGTCCAGAATACCGGCAAACGCCAAAACGCTGGCGCTGATCGTCGATGATCCCGACGCGCCGGACCCGGTAGCCCCGAAAATGACCTGGGTACATTGGGTGCTCTACAACATCCCGCCCACAGCAACCGGCCTGCCACAAGGCGTTGGCGCCGATGCGTTGCCCGAAGGAACCTTACCAGGCAAGAACGATTGGAAACAAACCGGCTACCGGGGACCATGCCCGCCGATCGGCCGGCACCGATATTTTCATAAACTCTATGCCTTAGATATCGAACTACCCAACCTTTATGAGCCCACCAAAGCCGAACTTGAACAGGCGATGCAAGGACATATTCTCGACAAAGCCGAATGGGTGGGAACTTACGAACGTTAGCTATTAAATTAGCTAAGGATTTCGTGAAAAATAACTTCCTGGAGTTATGAACTTTGTCGAGGGTTCGGTAACTCGCTTGGCAGGACGCCGTGAATAGGTCCATGTAGGCTTGACGGCGGTGACTAATTGCCAAGGATGGCATGAATGCAGATTTTGCAGGAGCAAAAATCTGCCCTGCCGCCGACACCTGCCAATCGAGCAACCGAACCCTCCAAAAATAGGGAAGTTATTTATGACCGAATCCTAATTTTATAGCTAATTTTTGAATATACCTTTCGCACTTCAAATTTCGGCAGTGCCTTAGGAGGCACCCCGGTGCCGAATTTTGATCTACGATGGATATATAGGGAGTTAATGAGCAGGGAGCGCTCAGTCTTGCCGATGGAATCATCGGAAACGCCCGGAATAAACCAGACGTTTCTGTGGGGAGCTTTGTGTCAATCGATGCTGAACGGATGCTCGAGCATGATGGTTTCGTCGCGGTCGGGACCGGTCGAGAGGATCGCTACTTTGACGCCGACCAATTCTTCAATGCGTTTGATATAGGCTTTCGCGTTTTCGGGAAGCTTATCGTATTCGGTCACACCTTCGGTGCTTTCGCTCCAGCCCGGCATTTCCTCGATGATCGCTTCGCAAGCCTGATAACGGTCGGCACCTAACGGAGCGGTTTCGGTGAATTCGCCATCCAGTTTGTAAGCGGTACAAATGCCGATCTTTTCGAGGCCGTCGAGCACATCGAGCTTAGTCAGGCAAATGCCGGTCAAACTGTTCAATTGCGCGGATTTACGCATCGATACTGCATCGAACCAACCAGTTCGGCGTTTGCGTCCGGTCGTCGCGCCGAACTCATGACCTTTCACCCCGAGATGCTCGCCGACATCGTTCATCAATTCGGTTGGAAAAGGACCGTTCCCGACCCGCGTCGAATAAGCCTTGGTAATACCCAATACATAATCGAGATTCAACGGACCGACGCCGGTTCCGGTCGAGGCGCCACCGGCCGTTGTATTCGACGATGTCACATAAGGATAGGTCCCGTGATCGATATCGAGCAACGCACCTTGCGCGCCCTCGAACAATATTTTTTTACCGGCGCTTTGATACTTTGAGAGTACGTCGCCGACATCGGCCAACATCGGCTTTATTTGCTCGCCTTGAGCCAGAACTTCGTCGAGTGCTTCGTTAAAATCGACCGCATCGACTTTATAATAATTTGTCAGCATGAAGTTGTGATAATCGAGTAATTCTTTTAGTTTGTCGCTGAAGCTGCCGACATCGAATAGGTCGCCGGCTCGCAAACCTCTACGCGCGACTTTATCTTCATAAGCAGGGCCGATACCGCGCCCGGTCGTGCCGATGGCTTTGTTTCCGCGTGCCAGTTCGCGGGCCTGATCGATCGCGACATGAATCGGTAGGATTAGTGCGCATGCCTCGCTAATCAGTAGTCGATTTTTCACTGAAATACCGGCCTTTTCGAGAATCTCGATCTCTTCAAGCAATGCATTAGGCGCGAGCACGACACCGTTTCCGATCATGCATTGCACGTCTTTTCGCAGAATACCGGACGGTATCAGATGCAATACGGTTTTCTGGCCTTGTATGACCAATGTATGCCCCGCATTGTGGCCGCCTTGAAAACGGACGACCGCATCTGCTTGATCGGTCAGCAAATCGACCAGTTTACCCTTTCCTTCGTCACCCCATTGAGTGCCGATGACTACAACATTTTTTCCCATGATGATTCCAAAATTAAGCGATAACCTTAACAATCCAGTCGGTATTATTTTTTTCCAGGACCGAAGTAAATCCAAGCTCTTTGTAGCTTCCGGTCTGTCCGGGTAATTCACGGATCACGGTACGACCTTCGGCACGTAAATCCCGAATTTTTTCGGCCAACTCCCTGTCTTCGGAAGCGGGGGCAAAAATAATTTCCGGTCGCTCAAGCGGAATAATGTCCTTACTCAAAACCGACAATAATTTTAAATCGGCACTGAAGCCCGTAGCAGGCCGAGCTCTTCCGAAGACTTCGCCGATATTGTCGTAGCGTCCGCCTCTAGCTATCTCGCGCCCTACGCTCGGCATGAAAGCCGCAAACACGACGCCGGTATGATAACGATATCCTCTGAGTTCGGCCAAATCGAAACTCAACGGCAAATCAGGAAAAGCGACCGCCATTTGATCGGCAATCATTTGCAAATCTGCCAAGGCCTGTTTTACGGCATCGCCGGCATCGGCAAACACGGCTCGTGCTTGCTCAAGGGTTTCGTAACCACCATTGAGTTCCGGCAACTTGAGCAACATTGTTTTCAGTTGTTCATCGAGAGCCAATCCTTCGATGAGTTCTCGGATTTCCGGCCGCGCTTTTCGCTGCAACGCATCGAACAATGCCGATTCGTCGGCATCGGATAATTCAGCCTGTTCCGATAAGGCTCGATAAATACCGACATGCCCCAAGTCGAGATGAACGTTTTTCAAACCTGACATCGCCAACATTTCCAACATCAACGAAATCACTTCGACATCGCTCTCACGGCCTTCGTGACCGTATAGTTCCGCACCTATTTGCATGGGACTCCGTGTTTTTTCTAGCGGGTCCCCAAGCGTGTGCAATACCGTTCCGACATAGCATAACCGGGCAGGCGTGCAATTATTAAGATTATGCGCATCGATACGTGCAACTTGCGGCGTCATATCGGCACGAATACCCAACATTTCACCGCTCAGCTGATCGGTTAATTTAAAAGTTTGGAGATCCAAATCATGACCGGACCCGGTCAACAGAGAATCCAAATAATCGATCATTGGCGTAATGACCAGCGAATACCCCCAACACGAAAAGACATCCAATAACTTGCGCCTAAGATTTTCCAGGTGCTTAGCTTCAGCCGGTAAGACCTCTTCAATACCGTCGGGCAAAAGCCAAGTATTTTTTTGTTGCATTTTTTACGTATCCACTCAAACAAAACGCCCCGTCAAGACGGAGCGTTAGCGTTGTCAAGTGTTCAATCGAAACGATTGAACATTAAAATTTACCCGTTTTTATTTCTGAGACTTGAAGTACTTAAAGAACTCCGATTCCGGATCAATGACCATCAATCGGTCGGTATCACTAAAGGTATCTTTATAAGCATTGATACTACGGTAAAAGCTGTAAAATTCCGAATCTCTAGTAAACGCTTTAGCATAAGTATCGGCCGCAATCGCATCGCCTTCGCCTCGCAGCTTCTCGGCCTCTCTAAAGGCTTCGGCAAGAATTACGACACGCTGTCTATCAGCATCGGATCGAATACGTTCAGCGGCTTCGGAACCTTGAGAGCGAAACTCCCTGGCTACCCGCTCACGTTCGGCTTCCATCCTTCTAAACACCGAGCTACTGACATCAGACGGTAAATCGATACGCTTGACTTGAACGTCGATGATATCGAGACCTAAATCCGCCGCGATCTCTCTAGTTTTATCAATCAAGATTTCCCGAATGATTTTTCGGTCGGTCGCGACCAACTGCGTGATATCGCGTTTACCGAATTCGCTACGAAAAGCATCCTTAATGATTTGATCCAGTCTTAAATTGGCCTGATTAATATCGCCGCCAACTACCGTATAAAACGCCTTGACATTACCTATACGCCATTTAACAAAAGAGTCGACGATGACGTTTTTCTTCTCGGCGGTCAAAAAACGCTCCGGCGTGGTATCCATCGTTTGAATACGACTATCGAATTTTTTGACATTATTGACGATTGGCCATTTGAAGTGAATGCCGGACTCGTAGTCGTCTTTGACGATTTCACCCAATTTGAATTTAATCGCTTTTTCGGTTTCCGATACGGTAAAAATGGACATCAATCCAAGAAATAGAATTGCGGCCACACCGATTAAAAGTTTATTCAAAGTCATTAGCGTCCCCTTCCTTCACGACCGCGAGTAGTAGTTCGAAAAACCGGATCGAGCGGCCTAGTTTGCGTCACGCTGCCGGTTTGAGGCTTTGGCGCGGATTCTTCCGTTGGAGATTGTTTAATCAATTTATCCAAAGGTAAATACATCAAATTATTACCGCCTTTTACATCGAGAAAAACGGTATTCGAATGGGTCAATACACTTTGCATCGATTCGATGTACAAGCGATTGCGAGTCACCTCGGGGGCCTTTTTATATTCCCCGAGCAATGCCAAGAAACGACTGGTTTCACCTTCAGCACGAGCTATCACCTGCTGCTTATAACCTTCGGCTTCCTCCATTTTTCTTGCCGCGGCGCCGCGCGCTTTCGGTATCACATCGTTCGAGTATGCTTCCGCCTCATTGATCAAACGCTGCTGATCTTCTCGAGCCTTGATCGCATCTTCAAACGCACCCTGAACTTGCTCAGGCGGCTGAGCATCCTGCAAGTTGACACTGGTTATTTGGACGCCAGATTCATAAGAATCCATGACATCTTGAATTTCCTCCTTGATTTGCGCCACAATTTCAGTACGTCCTTCAGTCAAGACAAAGTCCATTTTACTCGACCCAACCACTCCACGCTGAGCCGCTTCGGTCACCTGTTTTAGTGTGATCTCAGGGCTAACGACATTGAACAGGAAATCCTTCGCATCCTTGACTTGATATTGCACAGCCAAACGGACATCGACGATGTTTTCGTCCTTAGTCAACATTAATGCTTCTTTCGGCACCGATCCTAAAGTCTGTTGAGAGCCGCCACTACGATAACCGACTTCGATAAAACGTTGTCGTCTGACATTTACTAATTCGACGCTTTCGATCGGAGCAGGAATGTGCCAATTCAAACCGGCTTGCGTCGTTTCGGTATATTTACCGAAACGCGTAACGACGCCGTGATTACCTTCGTCGACGATATAAAAGCCGCTTAGCCCCCATAGAACGACAGCGCCTCCAACAAGAAACCCGAAACCTTTCATCGATCCGCCCGGCGAACTGCCGCCACCGCCACCGCCGCCAAAAATTCCGCCGATCTTTTCCTGAAGCGCTCTGATCGCTTCATCCAGATCCGGAGGACCTTTATCGTCTCCTCCACGACCGCTCCAAGGATCTTTTTTACCGCCGCCAGGCTCATTCCAGGACATAGCTATGCTCCATTTGGATTTTCTTAAATTAAACATTAAAAAGACGTCTATTACAGTAAAATAAAAAATCGACGATACGAATAATCAACATTCGCAACCGCTTCAATCACTTAATAAACATATAAATTTAAACAAAAATTATTTTTGGCTCTCATGTTTTACCCTTATTGTTATTGACTGCTTCCGATAAAAACCGCGAACACGAAAAGAGCAAAAAACATTTGGATATGGATAATCATCAAGTCGGCGATTATCCTAAAAAAACCGCCTTTGTACAAACCCACCTATCGAGATAAGAATATTCATACTACGCCTCCAACTTATCAAGCGATTTCAAAACACCCAAATGCTTTTTATCGATTTCGACTAGTAAATCCCATCCTCCCGTATCGCTCACTTCTTCCTCGAGGACCGTCCCCAGACGGAAAAGCTTCGCTCGAACGTCGCCTTGAGTTGGCAAAAGATTGATCTGTCGTCGCACTTTGCTGGAAGCAAAAATTTCGGCTAATACCTGATAAAGCAAATCAATACCCGCACCGGTTTCGGCCGACAACCAGACTCTCAGAGCATTACCTTCATCATCCCTATCGATATGCGGCTCTATATCCGGCAAAAGGTCAATTTTATTAAACACTTGCAGCTGTCTGATTTCATCCGCTTCGATATCCTCTAAAACCTGATTGACCTGGGCGATAGTTTCATCGCGGTCTTCGGCATTAGCATCGATCACATGCAGAAGTAGATTAGCCTCGCTAGCTTCTTGTAATGTTGATCTGAAAGCGGCAACCAACTCATGAGGCAAATGCCGAATGAATCCGACGGTATCGGCCAAGACAATTTCGGCATTATTAGGCAATACGCATTGGCGCAAAGTCGGATCGAGCGTCGCAAATAACTGGTCGGCCGCATAAATTTCCGCGCCGGTCAATGTATTGAATAGCGTCGACTTCCCCGCATTGGTATAACCGACCAGCGAAACCGATGGAACTTCAGCTTTTTTACGTTTACTTCGCCCTTGATGTCGCTGTTTGGCAACTTTATTCAAGCGGCGTTGAATTTGCTTGATCCGCCCCCCCAAAAGCCTGCGGTCGGTTTCGAGCTGTGTTTCGCCGGGCCCCCTTAAGCCGATCCCGCCTTTTTGCCGCTCCAAATGCGTCCAGCCGCGAATCAGGCGAGTGGATAAATGTCGCAATTGAGCCAATTCGACTTGAAGCTTGCCTTCGAAAGTCTGCGCCCGCTGCGCAAAAATATCCAAGATCAAACCATTGCGATCGACCACACGAACTTCCAACGCTTTTTCGAGGTTGCGCTCTTGGCTTGGTGACAAAGGATGATTAAACAAGACGATATCGGCCGAATAATCGCTAATAGCCTGCTTGAGCTCCTCAAGCTTGCCGGTACCGATAAAATATTTCGAATCGGGGCTTTGCCGACTGCCGGTCAACACATAAACCGGATCGGCGCCCGCCGACTTAGCCAATTCTTTCAATTCCGAAAGGTCTTCGGGTGAAGTATGTAAGGTGAGGTGAACGAGCACGGCCCGTTCACCGGCATTTGGACGCTCAAACAATCAAGCGCTCCTTGTATCGTTAATCTTCAATGAGTTCGTTATCACGGGTGATTTTTACGGGCTTTCCTGGAACGATCGTTGAAATGGCATGTTTATAAACCATTTGGCTGACCGTGTTCTTTAGCATAATGACATATTGATCGAACGAATCGACACGACCTTGCAGCTTGATTCCGTTCACTAAAAAAATCGATACAGGGGTATGCTCTTTTCTGAGTGTATTTAAAAAATTATCCTGCAAATTTTGCCCTTTCGACATCCGCTTTCTCCTTATTATTTTTAGCTAGCCTAAATAAACTATGAATACACTATACCAATACTTTTCAGTAAGTCTAACTTAATTCGCAGAGCATTTTAACCCGTTTTTAATACTCTTGGACAATTATTAACCAATAGCACACCGATCGCCCTCGGTAATCAAGCACGCCTGGAATTTTTTTATTGTCAAATGCCGGCTAGATTCAATACTGATGCTTATTTAATCAAAAATAATCCTATAGGGACTTCGTGAAAAATAACTTCCTGGAGCTATGAGTTTTGTAGCGGGTTCGGTAGGTAACTCGCTTGACAGGACGCCGTGAAACCAGCACCTAAATTATCTAAGTTAATTAACCATAGCCAATGGGCTATGGAATTTAGGTGCTGGGTGAATACGTCCGTGTAGGCTTGACGGCGGCTTTCCTTGCCGCGGACACCTGCCAAGAGAGTTACCGAACCTGCTTACCTTGCATTAAAAGTAGGGGAAGTTATTTATGACCAAATCCTAGGGAAAATTTTCAATAAACTACTCTTGAACGACTATGTAACAATTTTTCCCGGCACTGAACAAAATCATCATAGCTTTCCAAAAACTTAATCGGCGATACCGATACCCTAATTTCGCGCATATCTAAGACCGTCGATGCCCGCACGTAGACAAAGGTCGGCGCGTTACCTCGCAATAATGCATCGAGCATATCTTCTGCTGCATTTCCATACACACTGAGTCGATCAAAATCTCGGCCATGCGCAGCACCGTCCAAATATACCGCATGATTAGGTGACGCTAACTCGTTATGTATCCAAGGTGCTGTTGCTTCGATGACATTCGCCTTAATGATATCGGCCTTGACTCGTCTTTCCTGCAATGAGAATTTTAACGCAGCCCCGGATCGATGGCTGAACACCGCCACGCCATAATTGGGGACGGTTTGCTTAAGAAGGCATTCCGATTGACCGCTTTCAACGTCCCATTTTGCATCCATCATCGGCACTTCGTAAAACTCGGCATAAGCCTTGGCAGTCGAAACAATCAATAATAATACAATCAACCCACTAAAAAGTTTCATATTCATAACCCGGTCGTTTTTTATCCATATACAGATAATATCGGCAACTAGGCGGATTATTTAAGGCTATGTATGCGTTAATAGTTGATACTTTATGAACTGAAAGCCAACATGAAATCCAAGGATTCAACTCTTAGTAACTTTCTTTTTTTCAATATCGCGCTAATGGTTGTAAGGAGGGTACGGTTGCTCGATTGACAGGTGTCGGCGGCAGGGCAGATTTTTGCTCCTGCAAAATCTGCATTCATGCCATCCTTGGCAATCAGTCGCCGCCGTCAAGCCTACATGGATGTATTCACGGCGTCCTGCCAAGCGAGTAATCGTACCCTCTTCCACGCTCAGTGTTTTGGAAAGCAATCATAGACTATTTCCTAAATGGCTTATTTAGTAGCAAAGAGAACCGTTTCAACTGCTAACGCGAACATAGCCTTATTTAAACTGATCCATGACAAAATCCTCGACTACCTTGACGAAGCACTCGGGCTGTTCGGCATGCAACCAATGCCCGGCATTCGCAATTGTTGCGACAGCCGCGTTAGGGAACAATGCCGGAACGGCTTCGGGCCGAAAATAAGTGGAATTTTCTCCGGTTATGAACAATACCTTTCCGACAAACCCCTCCATTCCCTCGACGGAAGGAAAACCGACGATATAATCGGCCGACTGTTGGCAATAATCCAGATTGATGCGCCAAGCATACTGTCCATCCCGCAATATCAAGTTTTGCAATAAAAATTGCCTGAAGCCAATATCGGGAATCGCCTCAGATAAAAAATCGTCAGCCTGCTTACGATTCGAAAGCGATGCCAAAGGTAAGCGGTCAAGCGCCTCGATAATACGATCGAAATTGTGTTGATAAGCGACCGGCGCAATATCCGCGACTAACAAACGCGACACCCGCTCGGGAAAATTGAGCGCGAACCACATCGCGGTCTTGCCGCCCATGCTATGTCCAAGCAAGGTAGCCGACTCTAAATTCAGACGATCCATAAATGTCTCCAGATCGGATGCCATCAGCGGATAGTCCATGCTCTCGGCATGGGGCGACGCGCCATGATTGCGCTGATCCGGCACATAAACACGGAAACGCTCGGACAAACGCTTGGCAATTTGCCTCCAGTTGCGAGACGAAGCTAAGAAGCCGTGCAAGATAACCATTGGCGGCGCGCGCTCTTCGCCGAAGCTTTCATAATGTAACTGAATGTCGCTCATGATTATATAAAGCTGAATGCGGCACCGATCAAGCCGCCGAAAACACCGCCCCAAACCACAAGCCATCCCAAGTGTTGGCGGATAATGGCCTGCACGATTTCCTTGACTAGCTGAGGCGTTAATTGATTCAAGCGTTTATCGATAACAGTCTCGATTTTATCGACAATATCCTCGCCAATCTTATGAGCGTCCAAACTATGATGTAAAGCTTCTTTGAATCGCTCCGAATCGACCGTTTCGGTCAAAATGAGTTTCATTTTCTCTGCAAAAGGCTCTTTGAGCGGCTTCAATGCGTCTTCTCCACCCATCATCATCAGCATGCCGCCGAACGAAGAATTCATGATCGAAGCCACCAGACCCTCGTAAACCCGATCATAATCGACTGCATTCAGTATTGGCTCTAAATTCAATACCTTGCCGCCCTCCCGCTCTTCTTTCTCGATAAAATGTTCGACATTTTCGACGGTAAAAAACTGTTGCATCATCAGAAGCTTGATCGACGATTTAAACTCCTCGAAACGATTGGGGATGACGCCGGAGCCATATAACAACGGCACTTTTTCAAATAACATATGCACGGCCAACCAATTGGTAATCGCACCCGACAATGCAAAAAAACCGACCGCTTTCATTAAATCCTGCTGAACAGGGCACACATAGCCGGTAACAACGATCAAAACCGCCAGCAAGTTCGTGATTAAACTTTTGTTGAATAACTTTTTCATGATGATTTAAACAATAATAATCGTAACTATTCAGCGCATGCGGTAGGTTGGTGTCAGGCATTGATTTCTAAGAACGCGTGAATACATCCCTGTAAGCTCTGACTGCAACGTCCTGTTGCAGACAGCCTTATAAATCAATGCCTGACACCTTCTCATACATGACTTATGCTGAATAATTACTAATAATCTTTTCAATGGATGCATTATCCGGGACTATGGGGACGATATCATCGGTTTCAAGCCGCTTAAACATATTGCCCGGCGCACCAACCCGACGACCATGCCCATTGAAAGTTATAACCTCCGAGCCAACCGGTCACATCGAGCACTTCGCCGATGAAATACAAACCCGGCACATCATGGCAGCCCATCGTTTTCGATGAAATCGCGTTGCAATCGACGCCGCCTAGCGTCACTTCGGCTGTGCGGTAGCCTTCCGTCGCATTCGGTTTGATCGTCCAATGGTTAATGCCCTCGGTAATAGCATCGATTTGAGCAACCGATAAATCCGCCATATTACTATTCAGCAACTTTTCTTCGATTAAACAGGCGATTAAACGCTTCGGCAATAATTCGGCTAGCACGGTCTTTAACGCTGCTTTTGACTTTGTCGTTTTAAGCTGTCTAAGATGCTCGGAAAGATGGGTCTCGGGTAACAAATCGATCGTCAATGACTGTCCGGGACGCCAGTAGTTGGAAATCTGCAGCATCGCCGGACCGCTTAGCCCCCGATGGGTAAACAACAAGTTCTCGGTAAAACTTTGCTCTAAACAACTCACCCGGCATAACAGTGCGATACCGGAAAGTTCGGATAATCGGTGCTTGTCGTCCGGTTGCAGCGTAAACGGAACCAAGCCCGCCGAGGTCGGCCAAACTTTAATACCGAATTGTTCGGCGATTTTATAGCCGAAAGGCGTCGCTCCCATTTTAGGAATCGACAGACCGCCGGTAGCAATCACTAGCGAACGGCATAAATAATTTTGCAGCTTGGTGTTAATCAGGAATTGTCCATCGGAACGATGCTCAATGGCTTCAATGTGGGTATTCAAACTAATGTCGACACCGACCGAATCGCACTCGGTCAACAGCATGTTAAGAATATCCTTAGCGCTGTCGTTACAAAACAAACGACCGAATTCTCGCTCGTGATAAGGGATGCGATAACGCTGAACCCAATCCAGAAAATCCCATTGTGTAAATCGACTCAAGGCCGATTTACAAAAATGCGGATTATGTGAAATATAATTGTCCGGCTCAACCGAATAATTGGTGAAGTTACAGCGTCCGCCTCCGGACATCAGAATCTTTTTACCGGGCTTTGCGGCTAATTCCAACACTTTCACATTGCGCTTGCGCTTACCTGCTTCGATGGCGCTCATTAACCCCGAAGCGCCCGCACCGATTACGACGACATCGGTTTTCACCATAGTTTATATCCGGAAAAAAGCGGCGAACTATACAAGAACCGCAATCAAATCACCAGACTTCGAGTCAATCGGCGTGAGAAATTAGCCTTGTAGGACATACATAAGCGACAAGCGCATTTGAAATAAAAGAGACGGGGGCCATCAAAAACTTTTTTGCTCCGTATATCCTTCCGGCTCATGCATGACCACAGCGCCCAATTCGGCGAATCGAAACAAACGCATTGCGCGTTCGCCGTTATAATCGAGCACTCGTAAAGGACGATCCGCACTCAATTCTTGTTCGGCCTTTTCGAAATGATGTCCATAACGCTCTCTGGCTAACGGCACCGGAATTTCATAGACCACAAACTTTTCGACGCCCTTGCCTGCCAGCACCGCTAAAAAAGACGGATCGTCGACTTGCGAACGATCCGTCATCACAACCATCGTGCCGCTACCGGAGAATAATAAAAATACTTTCATCGTTTAAGCCTCCTGAAACCCCGTAAGCAACAACCTCAACCGGAGGTAAGAATAATATGACAAGCTTGCGCATGCTCGGCTGCCGTTCGACCAAGGTCGGTCAAATATCCGCCATCTGCTTGCGTTACTAAGCCCTTTTGGTACAAACGCGCTACTGCATCGATTACAGAGGCATCGGCATCCTTATGGATTTTGATTCCCTCGAGTGTCGTCGTCAGATTGTAATGCAGCAAAATATTGAGTTCGTCCACTAATTCTTGTTTGAGCATGTATGTTCTCCATTTATTATTAATATCATTAGACCACAGAAGCGGATAATAACCATTTTCGAAAAAGTTCGATTGATTATTTTTGAATCAAGCTCCGGACAAACTTTAAAACGATAAAAAGCACTTAGGCCTAGAAAAATAGTGAATAGTGAAATAATTCAGCATTTCGACTTCTTGTCAAGCACCGATTTCACCTTTCACCTTTCACCTTTCACCTTTATTACATCCGATTAACGAACCGATCAAGATCACAATCTTCTCCATAGCTCCCTTGTTATCTGCGACAAATTGCAATCCTTTTTGGACCAATGCATCACGCGCCGTTGGATTTTGATGTAAGTAATCAACATTAGACAGGATTTCCGCTTCGTTGAAACATTGAACCGCAGCCTCAACGGCTAACACATTGGATTGAATCTCTCTGAAATTATCCATGTAAGGCCCGAACATCACCGGAACTCCAAGTGCCGCCGGCTCTAAAATATTATGCCCTCCGACCGGCACCATACTACCGCCGACAAAAGCCAAATCGGCAGCGGCATAAAACAACTTCAATTCGCCCATGCTATCTAATAAGAATACGTCGGTTTCATCCGCACATTTCAATCCGGACGAACGGGTTATCGGCTTTAAATCATTGCTGACAATCAGACGCTCGACTTCGGAAAACCTTTCAGGGTGACGAGGGACGAGCAATAGGAGCAACTCAGGTATCGAGGCTTTGAGCTTCGGATAAAGACTTAAAATAATCGCTTCTTCGTTCTTATGCGTACTGGCGATAATCCAAACAAAGCGCCCGGCGAAGTATTCCTGCTTTAGTTGCTTACCTCGGTCCAGGAATTGCGGATCGAAATCGATATCGAATTTCAAATTACCAACCGATTGTATACGCTCTCGTTCCGCACCGATCGACACGAATCGTTCGGCATCCTCCTTTGTTTGAGCGGCAATTTGACTAACGCAAGCAAGTGCCGGTTTAATCAGGCTCGGAATTTTGGCGTAACCGCGCGCGGATTTATCGGACAACCGAGCATTGACAATACATATTGGAACACCCTTTGCCTCGCAGGCTGCAAATAGATTGGGCCAAATTTCGGTCTCCATAATGACGCCAATCTCGGGGCTGAATGCAGCAATAAACCGCGCGACCGAACCGGGCGTATCGTAAGGAAGGTAAACATGAGCGACGGAATCAGCCAAAACAGCTTGGACACGCGCGGATCCGGTCGGTGTGGTTGTGGTTATCAGAAACTTTTTTGCAGGATAATCTTGCTGAAGGCGCTTAATTAACGGAAAAGCCGCCTCGGCCTCACCGACCGATACGGCATGAAACCAAATAAACGGACCTTCGAAATTGCGCCGATACAGCCCAAGCCTCTCCCAATATCGATTACGGTATTCGGGCGCCTTGATACTCCGCCAAAGCAATCGCCCAAAAATCAGCGGCAATAAAAAATAAAAAACGGCGGAATAAATAATTCGCACGATGTTTAGCCTTAACATTCCGAAAAAAAGGGGGGCACTAGTCGCTGAATAGATCGCCACACGGATCGCTCGAATTTTACCGATAATGATGATCCTAAGCTCGGCAATTTAACCATGAAGCTCATGAAGTACTTCAGGAAATCACCTAATCATTGTCGTTATATCTTTCGCACTTCAAATTTCGGTAGTGTCGGAACAGACCCCGGGTACTCGGTCCCACACCTAACGCTAGGTGTGGGACCAGCATGGAGCTGGGATAGAGCCGGCATGGACGTATTTACCCAGCACCTAAATTCCATAGCCCATTGACCATGGTTAATTGTTTTAAATAATTTAGGATGGGGTTTTCAGCGTCCTTTGACGGGCACCCTGGAGCCGAATTTTCATCTACGGGTATAACCTAGTGGGTGAACGAAGGTTCTATACAAACGCATAAGAAGTTATTGAATTAACTTCTTATCTTCATGGTGAAACTTTTTATCCAGGATGATGAGAGCTTTACTTAAGCCGCAAAAATTTCCAATTATCATTTTTCAGCCGGTTATCATGTAATATTTTCTACCTGGCGCGCCACTTCACCGGATGCCAAGTCGAGAGCGCATTTGTAGCATTCAAGCGCCGAATTTTTATCGCCTTTTTCGGTCAATAAGTCTGCTAACAATTGATAAGCCGAAACCGAAGGTTCCAAGGCAATACTTTTTTCCAAATATTGCCCAGCCTTATCCGTTTCTTTACAACGTTTACTGATTTTACCGAGTACCCTCAACAAAACTGCATTATCGGGATAGGCCTTAAGCCAACCTTCTGCGGTTTTAAGCTGCCTTTGAGGTTCGTTGGATTGAACGCTCCCGAACAATACCAACAACGTTTCGTCCCAATCCTCGGAAATCGAGCGTGCTAGTTCGTCCTCTATTTTGGCGCCCGCACCAACATCGATCATACCAGCAAAATAAATCGCGGGAATCCCTTGTATACGCTTAATATAATCAGGCACCTCCTGCCAGACTTCTTGAATCTTGGTATAATCGCCGTTTTCCGCCGCCTGCCTCAACAAGCCGCTAAAAACCTCGGCTTCCAGCAGTTTGATTTCGGTTTCCATCAACACTTTACTTTTATTCATCGACGGAATAATTTTACGTATCGCATCCCAGTCCCCTAATTGGCGATATGTCTGATGCAACAGCTTCAAAACACTGGCATGAGCGGGATTGATTGAGTGTAGTTTTTTCAGCGTGTCGAGCGCTTGATCGAACTGCTGCTCCGACAAATGCATTTCCGCCTGGGTCAAACCAACCGCAATATCGGCGCCCGGCGATCGCTCCGCGGCAATTCTTAAATATTCATCGCGCTTTTCAACAGCTCCGCGCGACTGAGCGGCGCGTGCCGCAGTTAAATAATGAATCAATGGCGCGCCACTATGCGATGCATGTTTGATCAGAATTTTTTCGGCTTTTTCCCAATTTCCTTCCGCCGAATCCACTAAGCCTGCGATTAAAGCTTCTTGAGATCGGTTGTATTTGACGCTTTGACCATGAGATTTAACCTTGCCGGGCAGCCGAAGCAACCAGCCCAACAGGCGAAAAAACATATAGAACAGAAAAAAGGCAATGACTAACGTTACACCTAACGCCACCAAAGACGTTTCCAAGGACCAATGGCCTATACCAATCAAGACATAGCCCGGATCGTCGTAGCGAGAAAACCAACTGTGTATCCCAAAAGCGACCGCGATGGCGATAAACAGCGAGCCCAGAAAAAAAATAATATTTTTCATAATGTACCCGTTGTTATATTCAGGATGGCTCAGGAGCCGACAAAGCCTTATCGGTTTCGATTCTTAGTTTGGTGATATCGCGTAGCATTTTTAGTGAATGACTGATATCGGGATATTGACTATGTAAACTAATCGCTTCGAGCTTATCCAATTCGGCCACGAAGTTTCTGGCGATCGAATTACTTGTAAAATTTTCGGCAACCCATTCCTTTGCATCGGCAATACTGGCCTTGTATAAAACTTCGTTTTGCTGCACCAAACCGATTTTTATCATTTCTAATTTGACACGCAATTGTTGGCGAGTGAACTGCGCTTCCTCCGGCGTAATAATTTCAGTGATAGGCTGGTCGGTATGCCTCACCGTTACCACTCCTTGCAAACTTTTTAACGCTTTCGACAGAAGGTCGTGCTCTTCATCGGTATGCTGAGCATGATCGTGTATTTCTTCAGACGGCGTCAGAGGCTTACCTGAATAAGGTTTAATCAACGACAACTTACCGATTTCGGTCTCTAATGTTCTGATTGACGAATAAACCCCGACAATATCGAGCAGTTGCACCTTACCTAATTCGGCAATTTCTTTGGCAATTTGTTCGCGTACTTTATAGGCGGCCGCATCGCCGCTTTCACGCAAACGTTGATCCGCCGCTTGCAACGCTTCACGAGCAGTCTCGACATCGCCGGTCAACTGCAGGCGCTGATTTGCGACGCTAAGCAAATACTCGGCATCGGCGATTAACCAATCGCCACGCGTTTTACCCAATTGGCGCTGAACCTGTTGAATTCGAGTATTCAAATCGGTACGTATCGCTTCCAATTTTTCGGACTGCAGTTGAGAAAACTCGGTTAAGGATTCGTTAATCAACCTATCTTTCGCTTTCAAATCTGATTCGATCGTCGTCAAATGCGATTGAATCGCGGCAATTTGCGTTTGGTAGCCGCTGATTTGCTTAGTCAACTCGAATAATTGCATATCTCCTTTAGAGACTTCACCGCCAAGCGTCTCCTGCTGCTGTCTTAACTGAGCAAATAAAAACAAGCCTATGCCAACGATCGATAGGATAACCAAAAAAACAATCACCGCCAGCCAAAATCCGCTTCGGGATCGGTGCACTTTTTCGCTGCTATTCGCCGTTTTCGTATCCGTTTCAGCTTCCGCTTCCCGCTCTTGATTTTCAGTCACTTCGGCCACACTATTCCCCATTGCACACAGTAGTTACTTTTTGAACAATCGCTTCGTCATCCGGACCGGAGGCTAAAGCGATTCTTTTAAAGCCGATATCCTCGGCAAGACATTTCATTCTTTCGCTGATAACGACCAACGGGACGGACATCAATTCCGGCTTTGCGTAAGAACTTAACATATCCACAAGATTGCGCAATGCTTCACCGCTACTTACCGTGATCAGGCTAAGTTCTCCGCGTTTTAACAAATCGACCACCGGCTGAACATCGGATTGCGGTCGAATTCTTTGATAGACCTCCCAATATTCAACGGCCGCACCTCTTTCGCGCAAAGTATCGGCAAGTTTTTCCCGACCGCCTTCGCCCCTGACTATTAAAAAGGAGCGTCCCTCAACCCCATGAAAATAAGGCAGTGTCAATAAAGCTTCGCTATCGAATCCGGTCTCAGGCACCCAATCCACGACGAGTCCTGCAGACTCCAAAGCTCTGGCCGTGGCTTTTCCAACCGAGGCGATTTTACACTGTTTAAATGGAGTTATTTTGCCATTATTCGCTTGCAGCGCAAAATTTACCGCATTAGCGCTAACAAAGATTAAACAATCGAAATATTGCAGCTTTTCCAACATTTCAAATTCGTTAGTCGAGCGAGGCCGCGGAACAATTTCGAGTACCGGAAAGGGTACGGCTTGCCAACCACGACTTTCGATCATTCGAGTCAAATTGTGCGCCTGATGAACCGGGCGAGTCACCAGCACTAAAAACGGCTTTGCATTCGTCATTAATCTAAAACAAAGCTTGCAAAATTTTATCGGCGCCGTTAGCCAATAACTCTTCGGCAATAGACACACCTATCTGCTCGGCCTGTTCGGCCGACCCGCTTCGTTCGGCGCGATATATCACACTACCGTCCGGATCGCCGACCAAGCCTCGCATGTAAAGAATATCCGATTGCAAGGTCGCAAAACCGGCTATCGGGACTTGGCAACCGCCTTTTAATCGAGCATTCATCGCACGCTCGGCAGATACACAAATATGGGTTTCCGGATCATGCAGCCGACTCAATAATTCATTGATAACCGTATCGTCGCTTCGGCATTCGATCCCGATCGCGCCTTGCCCGATGGCCGGCAGACTTTCGCTAGGATCGAGCCGCGCGGCGATTCTATGCTGCATACCTAAGCGAATCAGCCCGGCCGAGGCAAGAATGATCGCATCGAATTCGCCCGCATCGAGCTTGGCCAAACGGGTATTGACATTACCTCTTAATGTCAATATTTCGGCATTGGGAAATTTTTCCTTGATTTGACATTGTCTGCGCAAGCTGCAAGTCCCTATTCTAGGTTGTTCGGGCAGCTCGCTCAGCGAAGCATAGTGATTAGACACAAAGGCATCGGTAGGATCTTCACGCTGTAAAATCACCGACAAATGCAAGCCATCCGGAAATTCCACCGGCACATCCTTCATTGAATGCACGGCAATATCGGCCCTGCCGTCCAACATCCCCTGCTCCAACTCCTTGACGAATAAGCCTTTGCCGCCAACCTTAGCCAATGGTGCATCCAACAATTTGTCGCCTTTCGTGGTCATCGTGACCAATTCGGTTTCGAGCCCAGGAAAAGCCCGCTTCAACCGATCGGCGACATGTTCGGCCTGCCATAAAGCCAAAGGGCTCTTGCGAGTTGCGATACGAATGATTTGATTTGCCAAAACAACACCCAATATTCAACTAAAAATGCATATTGTAACCTGTCCGACAAGTACAATCCTTAGCGAGTTTCATTTTCGGCAAACAAAGCCTTGAACGGCCTAAAAAACTCACTTTACTTCTAGGCACTTACAGAACTCATGCCCTATTGAAAACTTTTTCTTCACAGATACGCAAACGGGGCGAATCAACAATTTTCAGAACAAAGAATGCCTGCGCATCGCATATAATGAGCTATTTACAATTTCAGCACCGAGACTTATGACCAACGTTAACTCCGAAAAACTTTCCAGCGCCCGATTTGCCGAGGCCACCGACGCCTTTGTAGAAATCTTTACCGCTTCGGTCGACTTCGACAAACGCATGGCCCAGCAAGACATTCAAGGTTCGATAGCTCACGCAACAATGCTGGGCAAAATCGGCATCCTCACCGAAAACGAACGCGATGCGATCATCGACGGCCTCCAAAAAATCGGCATCGAAATCGAGCAAGGTCAATTTAATTGGTCCGTCAAACAAGAAGACGTTCATATGAACATCGAAGCTCGCCTGACCGATATGATCGGCATTGCCGGCAAAAAGCTGCATACCGGACGCTCCCGCAACGATCAGGTCGCGACAGACATTAGGCTTTATTTGCGCGATGAAATCAATCGTATCCGCGCCGAACTGACTCGCTTGCAAAATGCCATTTTAAACCTCGCCGAACGTGAAGCGGACACGATCATGCCCGGCTTTACCCATTTGCAGGTCGCGCAACCAATCACTTTCGGACATCATCTGATGGCTTGGTTCGAAATGCTCAAGCGCGACAATGAGCGCTTAGCCGACTGCCTAAAACGAATCAATATCATGCCATTGGGAGCCGCGGCACTGGCTGGTACCAGCTATCCGATCGACCGACACATGACCGCGCAACTGTTGCAATTTGCCGAACCGTCGGCCAATTCGCTGGATTCGGTTAGCGACCGCGATTTCGCAATCGAATTTTGTGCCGTCGGCAGCTTGATTATGATGCATCTCTCGCGCTTCTCCGAGGAACTGGTATTATGGTCCAGCGCCCAATTCGACTTCATCGATATTCCTGATGCTTTCTGCACCGGCTCCTCCATCATGCCGCAAAAGAAAAATCCCGATGTTCCGGAATTAGTCCGAGGCAAATCGGGGCGCGTCACAGGACATTTGATGTCGCTATTGATGCTGATGAAAAGCCAACCGCTCGCCTATAATAAGGATAATCAAGAAGACAAAGAGCCGTTGTTCGATACTGCCGATACCCTCATCAATTGCCTGCGCGCATTCGCGGACATGGTACCCCGCTTAAGCGCAAAAAAAGACAACATGTACCGCGCCGCGAAACAAGGTTTCGCGACTGCGACCGATTTGGCCGATTACCTCGTCCGCAAAGGCCTGGCCTTTCGAGATGCGCATGAAATTGTCGGCCGAGCCGTGCGGCTCGGCGTCGAAACTGAACGCGACTTGTCCGAGCTAACGCTTACGGAATTGCAACAGTTTTCCGACTGCATTGATGAAGACGTCTTTAACGTATTAACGTTAGAAGGCTCGGTCGCCGCCCGAAAGCATATCGGCGGAACCGCACCGGACACCGTTAGAGAGGCCATTAACAAAGCGAGAGCCGAACTTGCAGGGAATGCGTGAATGGTGAATGGTGAATGGTGAATGGTGAATGGAAAAGCATAGCCGAAAGATCAAGGCAAGCCACTGATCTTTATGTCTATCGCATTTCAAATTGAGGCATTAGGACATGGCTACGCAGGGGTGTTAGATCGATTTTGCTCCTCGGCAACTGCTGAGCTACAGGGATGTAATGAATGCAGAAAATACATTACGCCAAGGATGGCGGTATTAGAGCAATGCAGGAGCAATTGCCGAGGAGCATTTTTCGCTGCCCTGTATCAGACTAGTTGTCGCCTAATGCGCCTTCTATTGTTGTCTTACTACATGCCATCCATGGCGTAATGCAAAATCAATATTCGCCCCGGACCGAAATTTGACTATCAAAGGGTATAACCTAAAGTTATAACAGTACGAAACCTTTCACGTAACGGCAGCTTCCGCGCCTCAAAAATCCCACAAATTTTGTCGCACGGCTTAATAGAAGACAACAATATGCCTGTCAATCGCTAACCATTCACGACAACATGGTTGAAAAAAAACATCTCACACCGATTCGCCTTGGTTCGCCCGGAGAAGATATCAGCAAAAAAGATTTGCTAGCGATTCTCCAGCGTTTCAAAAATTTACATTTGCTTCAGCAAAAACGCATTCAAAGTTTTTTACAACCGCGTCAACGAGTCTTTTTAGAATTACTTCCCTTGCTCTTTCATCAAAACGTACCGTTATTGCCCGGTTTTATTTCTTCTGAAACCCCAGCCGGCATTCTAGACTATTCACCGACACGCCAAGTTCTACTGCATGCCGCTCAATTTTCGAGAAGCTACCAATACAAAACGCGCGCCTTGACGAATCATCCAATTCTAGGCTTGTTTTTGATGGGCAGCGTCGGCAGCATTGCCTTCACAAAAACCAGCGATATGGATATTTGGCTTTGCCACGACCCGGCCTTGCCCCCTTCGGCCCTTGAAGAACTTCAGCAGAAAGCAACCGCGATCGAGGAGTGGGCTATGTCTTTGGACCTTGAGGTTCATTTTTTCCTAATCGATCATGAAAAATTTAAAAGCGGACAAGATATCCCTATTTCCGATGAAAGTAGCGGAAAGACCCAACACTATTTATTATTAGAGGAATTTTATCGTACGGCCGTCTATATCGCGGGCCGATCGCCGGCTTGGTGGCTCGTGCCTCCGCGAGAAGAGCATCATCATACCGGCTATATCAGTCATTTACTCGATAACAAATTCATCTCGGAACTGGAAGTCATCGATTTCGGCAGCCTGGAAAACGCTCCTCCCGAAGAATTCATCACCGTCACGCTCTGGCATATTTATAAAGCGATCGGGTCACCGCACAAATCGCTGCTAAAACTGATGCTGATGGAATGTTACGCAAGCGAGTATCCCAATACTCAATGGCTTTGTTCGGAAATGAAAAAAGCCGTTCACGGCGGAGAGTTCTCGCTCGAGGATCTCGACCCCTATCTATTGATTTATCAAAAACTCGAGAATTACCTTAGCTCGCCCGCTAATCGCGCACGTCTGGAACTGATAAGACATAGCCTATATATTAAAATCATGGGCTTTGCCAATACCGAACAAGATCCGCAAAAACAACTCTATCGCACCGAATTCATCAAGCATATTGCGCATCGGTGGCAATGGCCGGAAACGTTACTGCCTGAAATTAGCAGACAACAATCATGGAACATACTAAAAGCCACCCGTGAACATGACATTATTCTGCGTCATCTAGCAGGCTGTTATCGTATGATTTTAAATTTTGCCGGACAGCATGTTCAAAGTAACTTGAAAGACAATGAAGATCTGAAACTGATAGGCCGCAAACTGCATTCCTTTCTGGACAAAAAACCAGGCAAAATCGAGTTTATTACAACCCGCTCGGCACTCCAAATCAAAGAACAGGAATTATCGCTCGTAGAAACTAGCTTCGCCGATAATCAAAGCGGCTGGAGCCTATATCTTGGTCATGTTACTGCGGACAATCTTGCCGAACAAAGCCCGATAAAAAACACCTGGAGTTTAATCGAATTGCTGGCATGGATCATTGTAAACGGCCTATACCATAAAAAACTGAAACTTAACCTCGACAGTAAAACACTCTCACTCTCAACGAACGAACTCCAAACCACGACCGAACAATTGCATGACTTCATTAGCAGCAGACTCGATAAATTACACCTCGATTTGCCTAGCTATAAACAACCTAACCAATGTCAAAGCTCGCTATTGTTCATCAATATCGGAACGGAACCTGAGGGCGAGCGCAATGACGGACGCCTAGTCATGAGCGAACGCTCCGACCCTTTTAGTTATGGCAAGAGCCGTCAATCGTTTGTTCAATCGGTAAATCGGGTTTCCATTTCGAACTGGGGGGAAGTCACCGCAAGCCGCGCACTCGGACTGGACGGTTTATTCGACACCTTCACCGACATCTTCAACAATCATCGCCCTCCAATCGCAGAAAGCGATGTCAAAGTTATTTGTAATACTTCGGCACGCGCCAATAGCATTAGCCAACGAGCTCAAAGCGTATTCCAAACGTTAATCAGTTGGTTCGGCCGGCAAAATTCAAATGAATCGCCCCGCTACATCCTGGCAGGAGCAAAAGATTATTATATTTTTCAGAGAAAAAACAGAACTCTACATTATCGAAGCATTGGAACTCGTCAAGAACTGTTAAACGAATTAAGCCAAGCCCAAGGGGTTTTCAGCCCGACGCATATCGACCCTTTTTGTCTGGAAGAAAGCGAGATACCCGAATTATTAAAATTGAATAAAGCAAACACGATTCAAGTATTTCATACTGCCACGAAAACAGGTATACAGCTTTATTTACTGGACGAAAAAGGCGCACTGTTTCGCCAGCACTACCCTTCCGCAAAGATCGACGGTTTGTTGCGCCGTTATCAACATTTTCTGGATAATATTCTGAACCGATATTTCTTTGACGACAGTCTGTTAATCGAGCACTATAAAATCCGACACAATCCCAGTACCATCATAAAATATACTCCGAGTGTTCCAAACAGAATAAACTTGACTCGCGAATTGGATATTCGCGTGTCAGGAGAGCACTCGGCATCCTACACGCTTTATTGCAACGAAAAAGAGTTTTCGACACTAACTTACGGTAAGCGCGCCCTTTCAGCGGCGGCGGAATATATTCTGGAATTTAGACAATCCAATCAGCGATATCCTATTCACATCAGCGATATCGACGTACCGCTCGCAAACTTAGGCCTTGAAAACGCATCGGAATTACAAACCATTCACTTATTGAAATATAAACAAAAAATCGAAAACCGTTTAAACAGCATTTCGGGTACATAACTATTTTTTTAATGATTTGCATAAGCTTACGAACTGCGAAACTTTAAGACACCAAGCATCGACACTTTTTTAATTCATACATCACATGCAAAACGAACAACGCAAACACCCAAGAATACAGGTCAAGGAATTAAAAGCCCATGTCAGCATCGACCGAGTCAGAGAGGCTCCGATTGAAATTGACGGCGACGTTATCGACATTAGCTATACCGGCATTAAAATTCGCCTGAACTCTCCATTACCCGAAGAAAGTGAAGGTATTGTCAAAATTGTCATCGTTCTCCCCGAATCAAAAATTCCGATAACGATACACGGCGAAATCAAGCATTACTGCCCACACTTCGAATACGGCCTGCACCATGGCAACTATTCGACTGAAGAAGCCTTAGACGAATTAATGTTCGAATGCGTCAAACACGCCCAAACGAGCATCGCAATGCCGGTAATATAAACACCGCCTTAGGCTGTTCCAAAAAAGCCACTCTAACTAATTTCTGTGTTCCCTGTTTTTTATAACATCAAAATTTCTCGGAAATTGTTGGCTATCAATAGGCTATGAAACGCCAGGCGTAGGGTGCGCATCGCGCACCTTGCCACAACGCACAACCCAACGAAACGTCTCGGCTCCGAACCCGGTGCGCTATGCGCACCCTACGAAAACCGAAACCGCCCATTCATGGCGAATACCATTTCCGGGCCCGCCGCATCGAATCGAATATCACAAGACAAAACCGGAAACCGATAACCCTAAATTCGGCAGTTCATCCATGAAGCACATGAAGTTAATGAAGTATTTCAAGAGATTATCTAAACATTCCAGCTAACCTTTCGGTTGAGCGAAAGTTGTATGCAAACGAATGGCAAATCATTGAATTAACTTCTTATTCTTCATGGTGAGATGCTTTTTTAGGTTAAAGCGCCCTTGCTTTTAAAAAAGCCAACTCCGAAATCTCGGTCCAACGCGAAACTTGACTTCTGAAACCGACGACCGAATCGTACACTTTTTTGACCGCAGGATCCTTTGCGGCCATTTCAGCAATAAGCTCGTCCGAAATCTGCTTGAGTTTTTTCAACACATCGTCAGGCAAGGGCAATACCGATACATTGTGCTTGTTCATTAAAGTATCCAAGGCTTGATTATTACGTGCCGTGTATTCGCTTATCATGTCCATATTTGCAGCCTTACATGCCGTCATTACAATTTGCTGCAAATCCTTCGGCAATGCATCGAAGGCTTTTCGGTTGATAACAGCCTCGATCGTCGAGCCCGGTTCATGCCAACCTGGGTAATAATAAAACTTGGCCACCTTATGCAGACCGAAAGCCAAATCGTTATAAGGTCCGACCCACTCAGTCGCATCGATGTTATGTGACTGCAAAGCCGTGAATATTTCTCCACCCGGCAAGTTAACCGTAGTACCGCCTGCGCGCCTCAAAACTTCGCCACCCAGACCTGGAATACGCATTTTCAATCCATCCAAATCGGCTACTGATTTAATTTCCCGATTGAACCATCCGGCCATTTGCACGCCCGAATTTCCGGACGGCACAGGAATCAGACCGAAAGGCTTGTAAAGTTCTTGCCACAACTCCAAACCGCCGCCGTAATACAACCAAGCGTTCATTTCTTGAGCCGTAAATCCGAAAGGCACCGCCGAAAAAAACTGCGCCGCCTCCGACTTTCCCTTCCAATAATAAGACCCGGAATGGCCCATCTCGGCGGTTCCATTAGCAACCGCATCAAACACTTCAAAAGCGGGCACCAATTCCGAAGCCCCATAGACTTTGACGTTGATCCGACCACCGCTCATCTCTGTGATCATTTGCGCCAATAAATTAGCGCCATGCCCTAAGCCTGGAAAATTTTTCGGCCAAGCCGTAACCAACTTCCATTTAAAAACCGTGTCGGCCTTACTAATTTTAGTACCCGTCAATGTTACAGTACTTGCCGCGACCGTACTTACGCTCGCTTTTTTTATAAATTCTCTACGCTTCATATGCTATGCATCTCCGTAATTTCCGAAAAAGTCGATGATTACCCGCAATCAAAAAATTAGCTTTGAATGCGACGTGAGTTTAACGAAGATTCACAAAATCTACCGAAACTTTCCACAATAGCAACACGGTGATTTGTGTTACTGTGAAAGTTCGTAGATTTGGACTCCTTATCTAATTTTTCGATAAACGAAGCTCGGCAGATAAAATGCCGGCTCCGAAGCGGGTGCGGTTGCTCGACCGACAGGCGTCGGCGGCAGGGAAAGCCGCCGTCGAGCCTACACGGATGTATTCACGGCGTCCTGTCGGGCGAGTGACCGTACCCTGCCACTCCCTCGCACTTTCATTTGCCGGGGCGATGGCTAGCCCTTCATGAACGTTACTCTAAAGCAACGAATCCCTTTATATACCCTTTGCTAGTCAAATTTCGGCGCCGGGGTGGCCGTCAAAGGACGCCGTGAATACGTCCATGTAGGCTCTATGACAGCATCCATGCTTTCAAAGCCTTTGCCGAACACCCCGGTGCCTCCATACGCTAATGCCGAAATTTGAAGTGCGATAGGTATACATGGACGGAATATAGCTAATTTTGTTATACTTTCACGCCGTACGCTGATCGGAAACCGATTGGCGCCCACCGAAAAAATCAACCTCACATTACCGGAGAACTTATATGGCAATTAAAGTCGCAATCAACGGCTATGGTCGTATTGGACGAAATATCGTTCGTGCATTGTATGAATCTGGCCGCAACGGTGAAATCCAAGTTGTCGCAATCAACGACTTGGGCGATTCCGCTACCAATGCTCACCTCACTCAATACGATACCGCGCACGGAAAATTCCCCGGTGAAGTCGGTGTCGACGGCGATTACATGATCGTCAATGGCGACAGAATTCGTGTACTTTCCGAACGCGATCCATCCAAACTGCCTTGGGCCGAACTCGGCATCGACGTCGTCCATGAATGCACCGGTTTTTTTACCAGCAAAGCCAAAGCTTCCGCTCATATCACCGCAGGTGCGAAAAAAGTCATCATTTCGGCCCCCGGCGGCAACGACGTCGACGCCACAATCGTTTACGGCGTCAACCACGATACGTTAAAGGCTTCCGACACGATCATTTCCAATGCTTCGTGCACCACTAACTGTCTGGCGCCATTAGCAAAAGCCTTGAACGATAGCATCGGCATCAAACACGGCTTGATGACCACGATTCATGCCTACACCAACGACCAAGTATTAACCGATGTTTATCACAGCGATTTACGCCGCGCTCGTTCCGCAACACAATCGATGATACCAACCAAAACAGGTGCTGCCGCGGCTGTCGGTTTGGTTCTGCCTGAATTGGCCGGAAAACTGGACGGCTTCGCCATGCGCGTACCGACCATCAACGTTTCGGTCGTCGACCTGTGCTTTACGGCCGGAAAAGACACCAGCGTGGATGAAATCAACAGCATCCTGAAATCCGCTTCGGAAAAATCGAACGGCATCTTGGCTTATAACGACAAGCCACTGGTTTCTATCGACTTCAATCACAATCCTGCATCATCCATCTACGAATCGTCATTAACCAAAGTCACCGAAGGCAACTTCGTTAAAGTTTTGGCTTGGTACGACAACGAATGGGGCTTCTCGAATCGTATGCTGGATACCACTGTTGCCTTGTGCAACGCAAAATAAAGGGCACTAATGTTACGAAGAACCAAAATATTGGCCACTTTGGGCCCCGCAACGGATAAACCCGGGGTCCTGGAAAACTTGTTCAAAGCCGGCATCGACGTGGTTCGCATGAATTTCTCGCACGGCTCGGCGCAAGACCATATTGACCGAGCCAACAAAGTTCGCGAATTAAGCCGCAAAACCGGACGCCGCGTCGGCATATTAGGCGACCTGCAAGGCCCTAAAATACGCATAGCACGTTTCAAGGAAACGAAAGTATGGCTTGATGAAGGCCAGGATTTCGCCTTGGACATCAACTTAGGACCGAACGACGGCGATAATACCCAAGTCGGCATCACTTACGAACCGCTGGCTCGCGAAGTGCGCAACGGCAGTCGTTTACTGTTGGACGATGGACGAGTGGTATTAGACGTAGTCGATACCGACGGCAAACGCGTCAATTGCAAAGTAGTCGTCGGCGGCGACCTGTCTAACAACAAAGGCATCAATTTGATGGGTGGCGGGCTTTCCGCCGCTGCTTTGACCGAAAAAGACAAGGAAGACATCAAAACGATTGCGAAAATCGATTGCGATTATGTTGCGGTATCTTTTCCTAGATGCGCAGCGGACTTGAACGAAGCACGCGAATTGCTGCTGGCGGAAGGTTGCCATGCCGGCATCGTCGCCAAGGTGGAGCGAGCAGAAGCGATGGATGCAATGGATGAAATCATCCTGGCATCCGATGCGGTAATGGTCGCTCGCGGCGACTTGGGCGTTGAAATTGGCGACGCCAACCTTCCGGCGGCACAAAAACGACTCATCAGCCGCGCTCGCGAACTGAATCGTATTGCGATCACTGCGACGCAAATGATGGAATCGATGATCGAAAACCCGATTCCGACTCGCGCCGAAGTTTTCGACGTTGCGAATGCGGTCGTCGACGGCACCGATGCTATCATGCTATCGGCCGAAACCGCTTCCGGTAAATATCCGGTCAAAGCGGTCGAAGCCATGGTACGGGTTTGCGAAGAGACCGAAAAACAGCCGAGCGTTCGAGTTTCGAAGCATCGTATGGATACGCAATTCCAACGCATCGACGAAGCGATTGCGATGTCGGCGATGTATATGGCGAATCATACGACGATTCATGGCATAGCGGCATTGACCGAATCCGGATCGACACCGTTATGGATGTCCAGAATCAGCTCGGGAATTCCTATCTTCGCATTTAGCAGTCAGGAAAAAACTTTAGGCAAGGTAACGCTTTATCGAGGCGTATTTCCGTTCTATTTCGACAAACACTTGAAAGAACCGGATCATGCCGAAGTAAACCGTGAAATCGTCAAACAGCTAAGAAAACGCTACCAAGCGCAAAATGGGGATAAATTTATTATCACCAAAGGCGATCTGACCGGCGTTCAGGGCGGAACCAACGCATTGAAAGTGATTACCGTGGGTGAAGGCTTAACGCCTTAATAACTCACCGGCATTCCTAAACAATGCAGCAAGGGCGGGTATTATTCTCCGCCCTTTTTTATTTCCGGCGCCCGCTTGAAAGGTTAGGCGACATCAATCCCAGGCTTTAAAGCACCTGGGTCGGGTCCACCTGCCAGCGGACACCAAATCGCAAAAATCATTTTATTTTCTTCCTTTCGGAATCAAACCTAATAGTTTGGCTACGTGTCTTTCGGTAATGAATGCCAAGAAAAACAGCTGTATAAAATTATCGGCTTCGATTAGATCGAGACCGATCTTTTTAGGAACCAATTCCTTTCGAGTCCCAAACAATTGATCCCATATCGATAACACGATACCGTAATTACTGTCATGTTCGCTACGTAGCGCCGAATGATGAGTTCTATGTAAGGCCGGCGTAATAATAACTTTCGACAATAAATCTTCTTTATCGAAGGACAGATTCGAATGATGGAAGAAAATAAAAGACAGCTCGATCAATTCGATCGCGAGTATGACGTAAGCATCCACACCGAAAACGATGACGAACAGGCATTTCATGACGATTTCAATAAACAAATCGAATACATGAAAACGAAACCCGGTCGTTACGTTAAAGGTTTTATCGCTATGATGAATTTTATGGAAACGCCATAAAAATTCGTATTTGTGACTTGCATAATGCCATGCATAAATCGCAAGATCAAAGAGCAAAAACGACAGCACCCATTTAATCGGACCGTTAGACAATCCGCTCAATACGCCATAATTCGAAAACTGTTGAGCCACAAAAAAAAGCGAGGACGCTCTTAACGTGGTTAAAATAATATTATTGAATAAAAAAGCCGTAGTATTCGTCAGCACCGAATTTTTCGCGACTTTCCGATCGAACCGCTGGTAAGGTTTCAATCCTTCCATGAAAATTAATAACACAAAGGCTACTAGCGCCAATGACAAAAAGATTTCATTGAGCGGCAAATCTTGCTCGGTAACCGGTAAAGAACTATCCGCAACGTTCATGACGCACCTTTATAATAAAACACATACAACACCCCATATCGAAAGTCTTGCTGGATAAGCCTCTAGACGATTGCCCAAATAAATCTTAATTAATCAAAATATTACAGACTTTCTAGCTGTTTTCTCAAATTATTGATAGTTTCCTCGTCAACGATTTGCCGTGTAACATCGTATTGCACGCCGAGAAAATAAATCAGCTTGCCGCTCCTGTCGAATAATGGAATTATTTTAAATTTGTTATAGAATAAATCTCCATTTTTTTTATAATTTCGCAGCACTACTTCAACCGGTTTTTGTTCATTAATGGCCTCCTTAATCCTCTTTATTTCTTCTTGGTTTCGGTCATCGCCCTGCAAGAATCGACAATTGCGTCCGATCACTTCTTCCTGCGAATAACCGGTAACCGCTACAAAAGCTTTATTGGCATAAACAATCGGCATGTCCTCAAGATCGGGGTCGGCTAGCGTAATGCCGTTAATACATTCATCCAGAATCAGCGATAGAATTTGCGGAATCAATCCCGGATCTTTTTCAGCGATAAAAGCCATAGTTATACTCCTCGATAAATTTTATAATTGGAATATTAAGTGTGGGATGACGCCATTGTTCAATAACCGTCATCAAACCGGTTCCGATCCACCGTAATGCCCACACAGCAGTGTTAGGATGTTTTCCAGCGAATTTTGCAAGCCTTCCTCAATGGCAACGCGAATCAACTTTTCAAACGGCCTCATGAAGAAATCGACATGCAACAACTCAAAGCTAATTTCTAATCGGGTGAAATCACTTTCTTCATTTTCCTTGAATGTATAAACTTCACGAAACTCTTGGTTTACCGATTCCAGCGCAAATTTTTGCAAAGGCATAAATTCGGTGATCTCGAAGGTCGACTCTACTTTTTGCCCTTGCTCTATCCTAACTTGCTTGGCTCTCGAACCGACTCCGATGGGTTGTTCCTGCAGCACCTCAAATTCGATAACTTCCAAGGCCCATTTTGGATAATTATCAAAAAAATGAAAGCCGACATAATCGAACACGTCAGCAACGGTTTTTTCGAGACCTATATCAGCTTTGCCGATCAACGGCTTTGATAAGTCAAACGCAAACATGCGGCCTCCTTGTCGATCGTGGTAAGTTGAAGCTTTTTTTATCCGGCACAGAAATATCCATAGATATTTTCGGATAAATGTCGGCACACGTCATGTCAACCTGATTGCTCATTAGCTTCCCCATATCGCATAGCTGTTTGTTTTTGAAAGAATCGATCACGTTTGAGTATTCAACGCTTAACACTTCCTCGCTTAGACTGCTGACTAAGGTAATCGGAGCGCCTTAAGTCAAAAGAATTATTCAATCTTTCGATCTCATGTTGCGCATGTATTTGTTCGGTAATGTCGTATTGAACACCCAGAAAATAAATCAACCGACCTTCGTTATCGAATAAGGGGGTAACGGAAAGACGATTGTAAAAAAGATCGCCGTTTTTTTTATAGTTTTTTAGCGTGACCTCAACCGCTCGTCGATTCCTGATCGCCTCACGCAAGATTTCAATCTCCGGTTGATCATGATCTTTTCCTTGCAAGAACCGGCAGTTTTTTCCAATAATGTCATCACAACTGTAACCGGTGATTTTTTCGAAAACTTCGTTCGCGAAGACGATCGGGTTATCTTCCAAATCGGGATCGGACAAGGTAATACCATTAACACACCCGTCCAAAATTTGAGTAAGAATGTGAGGAATGACTCCCGGATCTTTTTCTATTTGAAATTTCATGTTCGGTATCCGCCATCTGACTCAAAAAACATCCGGATTGTCTAGCAATAGCCATTAAGTTAAACTCGTTATTCCGCCGTAGACTGGCGGAATCCGGCGCCATTGTGGAGTAGCCGCATACCTCCATGCCGTTAAATCCCGAATCCCTATTCAGACCAAACAATAATGACTTGCTTTAGCATTGGTGGGGTTACCATGGTACGCATAGCGTACCCTACCCCCCCTAAGACTCTATTATCGTTTTGAGATTTCGAACCGTTCGTACCGCACCCTCTCTCACAGCAATACGAATCAGCTTTTCAAACGGTAACATGAAAAGCTCGAGCCTCAATAACTCGAAAGTAAATGTGACTTCAGTCTGCTCCGGCGTTCGCCCGGGCTTAAAATCATAAAAACAACGATAGGGATTCGAAACACCTTCAAAAGTCAATTTAGTAAGCGGATCAAAGCAAGTTACCTTAAAAGTCGACTCGCTTCTTTGACCTTGATCGATTCGCACTTGCCTGGCAAGACTATTCAAACGTAATGGCGGATCACTCAGTAATTCGCATTCGACGACCTCAGGCGACCACCGAGGATAATTTTTAAAAAAATCGACCCCGATAAAATTAAACACATCATCCACCGGTTTATTGATGATTGTGCTAGCCGTACCCGAAGCGGAATGATCCGAAGTAAATCCAAACATTTACAGGCTCACCATTTGGTTAACAATAAAAGCGAAAGTCCTTGTGATTGGCTCATTTATTCCATTCATTTCGATTATAACGAATTGTCAAATAGAATATCAGCACAATTTGTATTGGCAATCATCCGCCTTGAAATATTGAAGATGTGGTTGGAAATAGCTTCCGGAAATATACTGAGCATACGCGCCACATGCATAATTACGCAAACCATGTGTAACTCCGCGTAATTGCCTAGTAAACCCAGTCGTTGTGTGCCAACGGCATACGACTCAACAAGTCCCGACGCTCACGCCAGTCAGGAAGAAGCTTTTCCATATGGGCCTTAAACCGTTCATTATGTGTACGTTCAAGCAGATGCACCAACTCATGCACTAGGATATATTCCAAACACTCGGGCGGCTTCTTCGCCAACTCCAAGTTCAGCCAAATACGCTTTGCTTGCGTGTTACAGCTGCCCCACTTGGTTTTCATCCTCTTAACGCCCCAATCGGCAGCGGCTACGCCTATTTTGCTTTGCCAAACAGTCAATAAGTCAGCGATTCGTTTCTTTAACGCATCTCGGTAAAACGAGTTCAGTACCAAAGCCCTGTTTTCAGCCGTCGCAGACGTACTGACATACAGGTGTAACCAACCACGTCCCAACTTGATTTCATGTTTACCGGAGCGCTCTACGACATTGAGCCGATAGTGTTTTCCCCATAAGTAGTGACATTCGCCACTCACCATTTCCCTGTCAGACTGTCGGGGTTGTTTGGCAAAGTCACTTTGCTGCTTTTTGATCCAGGGAATGCGACTGATCACCGCCATACGAATAGCCGTATCCGTCATGGATTCTGGCGCCGACACCCGCACGCGGCCATCAGGCGGCAACACGCTGATATGCAGATTTTTAATTGCCTTGCGATTCAACTGCATCGCAATCGAACCGATTTCAATCATTGCCATCACTGATACTCTTTCTGCGCCTTGGCCAGTTCCATTACGCCTTGAATATCCACGTTATAACCAGCCGTTTCTTCCCTGATAGCATTGGCAATTTCACGCTCTTTAAAACGATCACCCGCCCAATCAGCCTTTTTGGTGTAACGAATCGCAGTATCAATTTTCGTTGCCAATACTTCATCATTGCCAAAGTTATCGTAGAAAGCTCGCTTGGCATTAGTGTCTATGGAAGGCGGATAATTCGAAGTCGTTTGATCTGGGCGAATGACCTTGCGAGACAGCTCGCGAATTCGCTCCAGATATTCCTGATATTCAATGGCCTTTTGTCTGCGTAATTCAATCAATTCATCTAATAAAACAGACATCTGTTCGTAATATTTCGGATTAACAGGATTTTCATCCACGATGGTTTTACGCACATTATTTTCGATGGTTTCTGCCATGGCTTCTTGATTCTTGCGAATATTCTCCGGCAAAACATCCACAGCATCGGCGCCTTTTTCGACGATCAACTCAATCAAACCGAGCTCTTCAAAATCCATCAGCACTTCGCTATCGTCAGCCCGAATATACATATCTAATAGGTGGCGCATCGCAGGCTCAAAGCGCTTCATCTCCACTAAATCACCACTGGCCAGTTTTACCTCGTCGCGAACCTTTTCAAAGTGTGCGACTTCCGACCGGATTGCCTCAACGTCTTGTGCAGAATATCCGGCATCGGGCATTTCGTTGGCGATATTGGCAAAGGCTCGCAGCAGCTTGGCCACGTTCTGGTACAGAGTTAAACGAAGCGCCTCCTTTTCAGTCAATTCATCCTGATTCGATCCTGACTCGCCACAAAAATAGTGAATGTAATCCTCGGTATTCCGCGGGGCTTTTACCGGCTCACATAAAGCGCGTACCATTTCCAGCGCATTATCCAAATCGAGCCTAGCTTGCTCTAAACGATCTTTTAATAGCCCGGCGACATCTTCCTTGTCGTAGCCGTCAAATGCGCCCTCCGTATAATCCGATACCGCTTTATCCAATGAGCGGAACAGGTCTTTGTAATCGATGATATAACCGTATTCTTTGTCATCACCATCCAAACGGTTTACCCGACAGATCGCCTGAAACAGGTTGTGATCGGCCATTTGCTTGTCGATATACAAATACGTTGCCGAAGGCGCATCAAAGCCGGTTAAGAGCTTATCGACCACAATCAGCAAGCGCATTTGCCCTGGCTCATTCACGAAGCGTTTTATGACTTCCTTTTCGAACTCCCCCACGCGACTGGCTGCTTGCTCTTCAGGTTGCTCGAAATAATCCGCCAACATCTTGCGGTAGGTGTCGTATTTGAACAGCTTTTCCGTTAAGCCTTCACCGGTTTCTTCACCCTTAATGCCGGCAGCGGTAGGTTGGAAACTGGTAACAATGGCAATTTTGCCTGCCAAATCGGTTTGGCTGAACATCTCATAGGCCTTACAAACTTGATACACACTGGAGCACACCAACATGGCATTGCCGCGCCCGTCCATTAGGCGCGGCTTGGTATCCATGTCCAGAAGGATGTCATTCACAATCTGCTGCAAGCGCGATTTGCTGGACAGCACCTTTTGCATGGTGCCCCATTTCTGCTTGAGCTGTGTTTTGGCTAATCGAGATAAGCCACGGGTTTTCGCCTCGAACCATTCATCCACTTTCTTCTGGGATGTGATGTTTTGGTCTATGTCTCGCGCTTCGTAACGCAAATCCAGTACCACGCCATCGGCCACGGCTTCGTCGAATTTGTAGGTATGAATGTAAGGCCCAAACACCTCTACGGATTTTTTCTTGTCCTTTTTCATCAGCGGCGTACCGGTAAAGCCAACAAACATGGCCTGCGGCAGAATCGATTTCATCGCTTCGTGTAACTTGCCCGATTGAGTACGGTGACACTCATCGACAAACACAAACAGGTCGCCGCGGGCGCAAAAATCCGATGGCAGAGACTTCTTCAGCTCCTCGATAAACTCATCGGTCGCAGCATCGCTCTCGGAATCGGATTGCCGACCAAACTTATGCACCAACGAACACACCAACCAAGGGTTTGGTTGATTGAGTGTCGCCACCAAGTCGGCACCGCTTTTGGTGCGATAAAAATCTTCTTCAACGCCGGTGAAAACTTTTTCAATCTGCTCGTCGAGCTCAGTACGGTCGGTCACGATCAGTACACGGGCATCTTTGACATTTTCCCGAATCCACTTAGCCAACCACACCATGGTGAGGCTTTTTCCTGAGCCTTGGGTGTGCCAAATAATGCCGCCCTCACGCCTTGCGATATGACGTTTAGCGGCTTCAATACCAAAGAACTGATTGTGACGGCAGGTTTTCTTTACGCCAGCGTCAAATACAATGAAGTCGTGGATAATTTGCAAAAAGCGCTGCTTGCTACAAACGCGGCTCAGATGAAACTCCAGCTTATGATCGTATGGATTGGCGACATCTTCTTTCCACTCCAGATAATGCTTTTCCGGCGTTTCAATCGCGCCGTAGCGAAGGCCTTGAGTATCGTTGCCTGCCATCACTAATTGTATGGTGGTAAAGAAATTGCGGATAAAGTCTTTCTTCTGGTTATCAAGGTTTTGGCGGATACCTTCAGAAACCGAAACCGATGAGCGTTTCATCTCTATCACGCCTAAAGCAATACCATTCACATACAACACGATGTCCGGGCGTTTTTTGTTCTCGCCTTTAATGGAGACTTCTTCGGCAATGGCAAAATCATTGGCTTCAGGATTGCTCCAATCAATCAGCCATACCGTTTCATTCTGGTGGCCTGCGCCTTCTTTATCTTTTACGCCATAACGCAGCAAGCGATAGACCTCTTTGTTGGCGTAGTAGAGTTTTTTACCTTCGCCCAGGGCTGCCGCCGTATCCAACTGGCGAATGGCGCGATTAATCAAGGCTTCGCTCACACCGCGACTTCTTAGCCAATCGACAAGGATATCGACCTCAATATTCTTATTATTGGCGCGATCCTGCCAATTACCTAAATAGCGGTAGCCTAAGTCAGCTTGAAAAAACTGAACAATACGGTTTTGGGTAATGCGCTCGCGCTGGCCTACATTAGACACGCAAAAACTCCTTTTAAGAAAACTCTACTGAATTCAACCGGTCAATGGCTATTTGCAGACTCTTATCATCAAACAGTGAAAGCTTACGTTCTGCCCACTGCTTGCCCGCTGGCCATTTAGCAATACCATTTTTGATTGATTCCAGCGTTGGCTCGCAACCCTCATTAACCAATAGCCAATCCACCGTGGAAAGCAGCTCCATACCAAACGGCGATTCAAAGCCATCAATAACCTCGCTAGCTTTTTCTAGGGCAGACAGGAGTTCCTTGCCTTCACTATTCAAAAAGACGTCAACCTGTTGCTTCTTGGAATCATTGAAGGCAATAACATCGAAAGGGTCGCAATCAGGAATGCGTTTATCTGACTTTAAGTAACTACCATCCATCGCATTTAACAGGTGATCGAGATTATTGGCATAAGGACCGTAATTGTTCGCTTCGAATTTAAGCTTTAGCTCGTTGCTTAAGCCTTTCGCTTCAATAACACGCTGTAAGAACCATGCAAGCTTTTGGATTTCAATCAGGCTGCATTCCATCCCCAAGATCCAATAGCGCCTAACGAGCTCCGCCACCAAAGCGCGAGCAGGTGTGAGTTTCTTCACGCCTGATTTTTTAGCAACGTTCTGGTATTTGGCTGTTGGCTCAAACACCCATATTTCGACGCTTTTGAGGTCAGCCAAAGCCTGCTCAATTTTCGGTTTTACCGCTTGCCACTCAAGCCCGCCATTACCCGCACCCAACGGTGGTATCGCAATGGATCGAATATGGTTCTCGACAATAAAACGGCGTAAATCGGTAAGACCTTCCTCTACCCATTCCATCTTGGATTTTGCACGCCAATGCTGTTTAGTCGGAAAGTTCACAATCCACTGCGGCCCCATCAGCTCGCCAGTTTGCGTCACAAACATGCTACCGGTGACCACCTCACCCGCTTTGCATGCCTTGGCATACGCTTGCATATTCTTGGGGTATCGCTCTTTAAACATCAGTGCGATACCCTTACCCATCACGCCAACGGTATTGACGGTATTCACCAATGCATCGACATTGGCTTCCAGTAAGTTACCTTGTGTGTAATGAATCATCAGAAATACCACCCTGTTCTTGTATAAACTGGCATGGTTATATGGCGCTCACTCAACCATCTACCCAGTATCATTTTTGTCTTTTCAGTGTAACAAACCATGCCTTCCAATGCTTGTATTGGGCAATGGCTGTGTATCAAAGCCTCGGCCTGATAGCGTTCAAATTTAGCAGGGTCATTAGGGTCACGTCTAAAATCTCGCGCCTGCAATATCGGCCAGTCAATCTTGTAAAGATCGGCTAAATCCGTATAAAAATTCGACCAAGCATAGTAGGCATGGCCATCGGTAAATACGAAAGGCAAACCCAACGCTTGCACCTGATACAAATTGGACACAAGAATCACGATTTCGTTATTGGGCCGCTGCTTGATTCCACCATATCCACTGTGGATATTTTTCATCATGGGTGAAAATGGCGTGAAATAAAACGGCACATAGTCATTCAGATAGCCGCCTGTTCCCACCGGCACCAGTTGGGTGGCCCTTTTATCCGTTAACTCTGGATTGCCAATGTGCACCCAGCCAGGTGATTGGATGTCGCTATTACCACAGTGCAAACCATTTTCCAGAATCCACGGAATGTTATCACGATGAACGATTCGCCAAATCAGCGCTTTTTCAGGATTTAGGGTCTGGCTGTAGTTATACATGCGCATCACTTGCAAACATAGTAGGCATCAAATTGACAAAGCAGGATATTCCGTGTTCCTTTGTCAACTCCTGAACAGCTTTTTCATCGGCCTCTGTTTTAACATAAATCGCGAACATTTTGTCGGCAGATACGCTATTCGGAGACAAACATTCAGCCATACACGTTACTTTACACACTCTATCGTTATAATCTCGCTGTGCGATTAGAGACCAATCAATAGCCTTAATACCTTCCGCATAATCCAGAATCACATTCCCCCTCTTCTGCCAGAGGATGACGAATGACTAGCCAGTTATTTGCCTCGGTAACTGACCTGTGTACAGTTACCAGCACTAAACGCTGTTCGGGCCGTGACCGTTGCACGCCATAATCAAAAGGGCTTTTCGCAAAAAAATTAAAAGGGACGTATTACTCTAATCCTTGCTGCTAACGTGAATTAATAATTTCACCGTCAGCAACATCTGTAAGGCCGCCTGCCGCCAAAGCAGTACGAGATTGCAATCTGTTTTGAAAAATGGATCCCAGATTCTCCAGCGCCGTTAAGAGATAGAGCAATTTACCATCCTTAGCCATTTAACTTTCCCTGTATCAGCCGCGTCTTACCCGTCAGCAGCTCTTGCATCATGCCCTGTTTGATTTGGCGGGTTTTGCTCAGGCGCTGTTCCAATGCCTGAATCTCTGCGTCCATATCGGAGAGGATGGTGGCGATTGCGGTTTGTTCTTCTCTATTCTCTGGAGCGTACAACTGACAATTGGCAATATCGCCATTCAGGATATGGGTTTGGGTTACACCGTCATCTAATGCTAGAAAATACTTGTGACGATTCAGGATAAGTTGAAGGTACTTTGAATCAAAAACGTTAGATCTAAAAATACAGACTCGTTGATTAACTGCGTAAACATCATCCTTATCGGCATAAAAACACTTAGCCAATGCCTTTCCATTTGGAAGGTCACTTAACACCATCAAAACGTCGCCCTTTCTTGCCGCACAGTCATTCTGCGAGCAATATTTCCGGACTTTCCCTTCAGTAGAAACAAACTTTGAATTCACTACAACGTATTTTCCTGCATCTACAACATAAGGTTCATGGGCTTTACCATGGATCAGCGTTGCAATATCCAGCAGTGGAAAAACCTCCCAATCCTCCGGTATTTCCCCCAGTTCACTTGGCTTGGTGCCTTTTTTCGAACCATCTTCACGCAAAGCAAAGGGCGGCAGGCGGGTGCGGCCGGTGAGGAGTTGTTGCATGGTGGCGGTTTTGATGGCCTGTTTTTTGGCGATTAGTTTTTCTAGTTTTTGGATTAAGGCATCGACATCGGATAGGGCTTTGGCGATGGCGGTTTGTTCATTTCTTGAGCTTGGGAAAGCAATATAAATCTCCTTTAGTGTTTCCTGGTTTATATTTGTGTTTGCACTGACAGTGCTTCCAGAAACAACTCTATTTCTAAACCCTTGCTCATAAAAACAATACTTCTTGAACTCATCTGTTAACCAATCAGAACAACGAAACCTGATCAAGAATCCAGAGTAAACTGTACTTTTTAGGTCAAACTTAACAACTGTTGTAAGGCCAACCCCTGACGGCTTTACCGATGACCTTATAAAAAGAACATCTCCTTTCAATAAAGAATATTCTTTTTTGTCCAGCTCAGAAGAATTTATTAAATCAAATTCCTCATCTCCCATGATCTCGGGCTTGCCAAAAACATCCATTAAGTTTACGAATGGAGAGCCGAACCCAAAGTCATCCGCGGATTTATTGATTCCATTTTTGAACTTGCCAATGTTTCCAAGGCTATAAACCTCCCAATCCTCCGGTATCACCCCCACTTCCGTTTGCTTATACCCAACCGGCACCTGCTTCACTTCGTTCGCAAATTGAGAATTGACAGTGGATAATTGATAGTCGCTACTCGCTTCTTTCACTGCGCTGTTTGTCATTTTCCATTCTCCATTTTCAACTTTCCACTCAACACCGCGCGCTCGCGTTCCAGCTCACGCTTCAATTCTTCTTCGGTCGGGAGATAAGGCAAATACTTGGCGGCAAACAGTTGTTTCTGCTCCGCCAGTACCGAGTATTTCACCACGGCTTCGCTTTTCTCACTGCACAACACCAGTCCGATGGTAGGGTTGTCGTCATGGCCTTTGCGCCGCTCGTCGTACAGCCTGATATAAGTATCCATCTGGCCAATATCCTGATGTTTGAGTTTGTCCAGTTTCAGATCCACCAGCAGAAAGCATTTGAGTTTGAAGTTATAAAACACCAAGTCGATATAGAAGTCTTCATCGTCAAAGCGAATGCGTTGCTGGCGCTCGACAAAGGCAAACCCCTTGCCCAACTCCAATAAAAACTGTTGCAGATTGCTGATAATCGCCTGTTCCAGTTCGCATTCTTGGTAGGTTTTGTCTTGCAGGTTGAGGAAATCGAGAATATAAGGATCACGCAGATAGTCTTGTGCTGTTTCGGCCAATGGCTGGGTGTTAGCCTTGGCTTCTTGCTCGACCAATGCTCTGTCTTTGCTGGCCAGCAGGCGCTCGTAATAGAGCACGTTGATTTGGCGTTCTAATGCACGAGCACTCCAACTCTGGCTGATCGCCTCTTGCAGATACCAATCCCTTGCGGCTGGATTGTCGATACGCATTAAGGCTCGGTAGTGTGTCCAGCTTAATTCACTACGCACTGCGTCGTGAATTGGAAAAGCTAGATAAAACTGGCGCATATTACGCAGATTGCCAACGTCAAAGCCTTTGCCTAAGCGTTCTGTTAACTGTTGGGAGAGTTGCTGTAATTGTTGCTTGCCATAGGCCGCACGGCTTTCACCCTGTTGTTCTTCCTCAACAATTAGGCGACCAATCTCCCAATAACTTTGTACCATGGCAATGTTTACCGTTTGACGAACTTGGCTGCGGGCTTGCTCAATCTGGCGGGCAATGGCATCCACCAGATGGTTTAATCCGGTGAAGTTTAATTCACTCATACCGACCACTCCAAGCCCATCGTTTTTAAGTGCCCAGCCACTTTATCACTGAGGTTTTCTACCGATTGGCTAATAGCCGGTAACGGCTCGCTATAGCGCTCTTCCAATTCTTTCACTCGATTGGCCAGTTGCTGCGTCACTCGTTCGATTTCGGCAACAATGTTGCTTTCCAGTGTCGCCAACCATTTATCTTCAACAATCAGGGCTTTGATCTCGTCGATGCTCAGTTTGGGATACTGCTTAAACACGGCTAAATCGAGGGCGTCTTGCGCCTCTTTCAGGGCTTTTTTGGACTCCGCTTCGGCATCGAACAATTTCTTGGCCTGTTTAAGGGCGGCCTTTTCTTCTGGGTCTGCTGCCAGCTTCAAGCGTTCGGTAACCGTGGCTTTGGTGACTTTGTCTTTATCGTTCAGCGCTTCACTCAGCAGACCATCTTCGCCGCTGTTTTCTTCCAAGTAGGTTTCCAGTTCTTGGCCGGCGCTATCGAGTGCGCCTTGCATGGCATCCACTTGTTGCTGTTCGCTGGAGAAGAAACGGGCGATGATCAAGGCCGGTGGAATCAATTCGGCTTTGTATTTGGTTTTGTTAATCACCAAATCCGGCGTTTCTTTGAGTTTTTCGCCCTTTTTAACCACCAATTCGCGCAGCACCTTACCTGCGGGCCAGTCATCCTGCACCAGTACATAGACATCGTCTTGCATGGTATCCGCCCAGTAATCCATCAAAATCTGGTAAATGTCGTATTTGCTGAGCAGTGAGTTGCGGGAATAGCTTTCCAACAAGTCTTCACTAATGCGGTGAATGATCTGTTTTGGCTGTTCACCTGGTTCTATGGCTTTTAAGTTGGCGCGCTCAGACCAATCGGTAAAGGGCACAAGGCTCGCAGCGGCAAAGCTTTTAAATTCCTGGTGATTGAGAATGGTGCTTTTCACCTCGCTGGCTTTGACCAGCGCTTGGCAATAACCTTCGCGCACGGGTTCGAACAGGCTGGCGCGAATACTGGGGAAGACTTGCCAGTAACGTTCCAAAGCATCGATATTGGCATTGGGAATACCGCCCTGCAAATGGGCACTTAAGTCATGCAGGTCTTCCGGCTCGCTGGAATCAATGTAACGCGGAATATTCAGGTTGTAATCATTCGCGGCGATTTCGCTTATGGGCACCATGCGGGAATAGCGCGGCTGCTCCAGTTGTTTGGTGAACACATCAACGATTTTATGAATATCCTGGCTGCGCAGGCGGTTTTTGTTGCCATCTTTCATAAAGCCTTTGCTGGCATCGACCATAAAGATACCGCTACGGGCGTGAGCGTTTTCTTTATCAATCACAATAATGCAGGCAGGAATGCCGGTGCCGTAAAACAAGTTGGCTGGCAAACCAATAATGCCTTTGATATAGCCTTGTTTAATCAAATTTTCACGAATGCGCGCTTCGGCATTGCCACGGAACAGCACCCCGTGCGGCAGAATCACCGCGCCTTTGCCGGTGCTTTTCAGGCTTTTGATAATGTGCAGCAGAAAAGTGTAGTCGCCGTTTTTTTCCGGCGGAATGCCCCAGGTAAAACGGTCGAATTCATCTTCTTGCGGGTTGATGCCGCTGGTCCAGTTTTTATTGGAGAACGGCGGGTTGGCGACAGCGAAGTCAAAGGTTTTAAGCCGGCCGTTGGCGTCTTTCCACTGCGGGTCAGAGAGGGTATTGCCTTTCCAGATTTTAGCGGTGGCGGTGTTGTGTAGAATCATGTTCATACGCGCCAAGGCACTGGTGGCATTGTCCATTTCCTGGCCGAAAATACTCAAACCACGAGGAGCTTCATCGCTGGCTTTCAATAATAGCGAGCCTGAGCCACAGGTGGGGTCGTAGACGGTTGCGTCTTGCGGCGTATCGCTATTGATACCAATGACTTTCGCGAGAATGCGCGAGACTTCCGACGGCGTATAAAACTGCCCTTTGGATTTGCCCGATTCGGTGGCGAAGTGGCGCATCAGGTATTCGTAGGCATCGCCAAGTAAGTCGTCACCATCAGCGCGGTTATCAGCCAGGTTTAAGCCTTCAAAAATACCGACCAATTTACCTAGTCGGTCAACCATTTCTTTGCCTTTGCCGAGCTTGTCTTCATCGTTAAAGTCGGCGACGTCGATGACGCCTTTGAGGTCGTTCTCTTCAGCAAGCGCACTGATAACCTTATTGATTTTATCGCCGATTTCTTTGTCACCTTTTAGCGCAACCATATCGTCGAAGCTGGCACCTTGCGGCACCACGATCATGCCGTAGGGGTCACCTTTGTACTTATCGGAGACATACTTCATAAACAGCAAGGTCAGCACATAGTCTTTGTACTGACTGGCATCCATACCGCCGCGCAGTTCGTCGCAGCTAGCCCAAAGGGAGGAGTAGAGTTCGGTTTTCTTAATAGCCATGGTTATTCCTTAACTGTGCCGGGCGCTTGCCCGGTTATGATAACGCTGCCATTTACCAAACCTGCAATTTGTTACAATGGCTCTCATGATGTTCCATGATGGATTTCGCTCCGCTCTACCCATCCTACGTTAAACGCCTATCAAAACTTACTGCTCTCCATACGACTCACAAATCCGCCAAATTCCCTTTGGTTTCGAGCCAATGCTTACGATCCGGCGAGCGTTTTTTGGCTAATAGTAAATCCAGTTGTTCGCTGGTATCGTCATCGGCGGCGACCGTTAATTGCACGAGCCGGCGGGTATCGGGGTTCATCGTCGTTTCACGAAGCTGGCTCGGGTTCATTTCGCCCAAACCTTTGAAACGCTGAACATTGATCTGGCCTTTCAATTTCTCTGCCTTAATTCGATCCAAAACGCCTTGACGCTCGGATTCGTCGAGCGCATAAAAGACTTTTTTGCCGATATCGACCCGATACAACGGCGGCATCGCGACGAAAACATGACCGGCTTGCACCAGCGCCTTGAAATGCTGGTAAAACAATGCGCAAATCAATGTCGCAATATGATTACCGTCCGAGTCCGCATCTGCCAAAATACATACCTTACCGTAGCGCAGGCTTCGCAAATCATCCGAACCCGGCTCTATACCCAAAGCCACCGCGATATCATGAACCTCCTGAGACGCCATGACTTGGCTCGAATCGACTTCCCAGGTATTTAGGATTTTTCCCCGTAGCGGCATGATTGCCTGAAACTCTCGATCTCTCGCCTGTTTGGCCGAACCGCCGGCCGAATCGCCCTCAACCAAAAACAACTCGGATCGGCCGATATCCTGACCGGAACAATCTGCAAGCTTACCGGGTAGCGCCGGTCCCGAGGTCAATTTCTTACGAACGATTTTCTTGGCGGATTTCAATCGCTTTTGCGCACTGGCAATAATAATTTCGGCAATTTTTTCGCCTTCGGAGGGATGCTGATTCAGCCAAAGACTGAAACCGTCTTTCGCAACACCCGAGACGAACGCGACACATTCGCGCGAACTCAAACGCTCTTTGGTTTGTCCCGAAAACTGAGGATCTTCCAATTTGACCGACAAAATAAAATGGCAGTGCTCCCAGACATCTTCCGGAGAAACCTTGATGCCTCGCGGCAATAGGTTTCTGAAATCGCAAAATTCGCGCATCGCTTCAGTCAAGCCGGCCCGCAAACCATTGACATGCGTGCCCCCTTGCGCGGTCGGCACCAAATTGACATAACTTTCGTTAATCGCTTCCGGCAAACTATCCGCCGTCCACACGATGCCCCATTCGACAGCTTCATGATCGGACGTCATTTTGCCCATGAACGGCGGTTCGGGATAAAACTCGGCATCCCCTACGCGATCGAGTAAATATTCCTTTAAGCCGTCCTGGTAGCACCACTGCCATTGCTCATCGGTGAACTCGGATTGCAAAGTAATATTGAGACCCGGGCATAATACCGCTTTCGCTCTCAATACATGCCTGAGCTTACTGACTGAAATCTTACTCGAATCGAAATATTTTTCATTCGGCCAAAACTTGACCGCCGTACCGGTATTGTTGCGGCCTACCGAGCCCATTTCGGTCAGATCGCTTTGCTTTTCGCCGTCGGCAAAGGTCATGCTATAAACCTTACCGCCCCGCTTAACCTCAATCTCCAAATAGGCCGACAAGGCATTGACGACCGAAACACCGACACCGTGCAGACCGCCGGAAAACTGATAATTTTTATTCGAGAACTTCCCGCCGGCATGCAGTTGCGTCAAGATCACTTCGACACCGGGAATACCCTGCTCCGGATGAATGTCGACCGGCATCCCTCGGCCATTGTCGCTAACCGATACCGAGCCGTCTTTATATAATACGACAGTAATATTATCGGCATGCCCTGCTATCGCTTCGTCGACGCTGTTGTCGACTACCTCCTGCACCAGATGGTTCGGTCGGGTCGTATCGGTATACATACCCGGCCGTTTTCGGACCGGTTCCAAGCCGCTTAATACTTCTATCGCGGCTGCATTGTAATCATTACTCATACTTCCTAATCACTCATTATCCAATTTCATATATAATGGCCGGTTTGATTCCATCGCCCAATTTCTACCTACTATTTTATCTACATGCCGAAAAAAAAAACCACGAATTTATTCGAAGAGTCCCTAGCCGAGCTTGAGCAACTCGTCGAGCAAATGGAACAAGGTGAGCTATCTTTGGAAGACTCGTTAAAATCATTTGAACGCGGCGTCGCCCTGACTCGAACCTGCCAGAAAGCCTTGCAGGAAGCCGAACAGAAAGTTCAGATTTTACTGGAAAAAAACGGCACTCAAACTCTGGAGCCCTTCACCGATGAGTAACGCACTGAAAGACTATCTGACTTTTTGTCAAAACCGAGTTGAAAGAGCCTTGGAAGCCCGACTGCCAAGCGAAACCCAAATACCGACTAAATTACACGAAGCGATGCGCTATTGCGTGTTGGACGGCGGTAAACGCATGCGCCCGATGCTAACCTACTGTACAGGAAAAGCCTTGGGCATTGCACCGGAAGATTTAGACGGAGCGGCCTGTGCGGTTGAATTCATTCATGTTTATTCGTTGATACATGACGATTTGCCGGCCATGGACGACGACGACCTCAGACGCGGAAAGCCGACTTGCCATATCGCTTATGATGAAGCGACCGCCATTCTGACCGGCGATGCACTGCAAGCACTGGCATTCAAGGTCTTGGCGGACGATCCGACTATCCGAGCCGATGCCGAAAGCCGTCTAAGAATGATTACAATGCTGGCCAAGGCTAGCGGTTCTCAAGGCATGGTCGGCGGTCAAGCCATCGATTTAGAATCGGTCGGCACGATGCTGACCTTGCCTCAGCTTGAAAATATGCATATCCACAAGACCGGAGCCTTAATCCGAGCCAGCGTCAACATGGCAACATTAACGAAGCCCGATATCGACCCGAAACAAGCCGAAGGACTCGATCATTATGCAAAATGCATTGGCCTATCCTTCCAAGTCAAGGACGATATTTTGGACGAAGAAAGCGATACCGCAACACTCGGCAAAACCCAAGGCAAGGACAAGGATAACGACAAACCAACCTATCCTGCCTTACTCGGTTTGGCCGGCGCGAAACAAAAAGCCCAGGAACTTCATGAACAAGCCATCGAAAGCTTGAGCGGATTTGGGTCCGAGGCCGACTTGCTTCGCGACTTGTCGCTTTATATTATTCAGCGGGATCATTAATTCCCGACTTGAATACTAGGGTATTAATCTGCATAATCAGTCGGTAACCGCGTCCGTGCCGATCAATAAGGAATCGATTTATTCATGAAAATCACAGGAAATTTCCCCATACTAGACAGTATCAAGCTCCCCTCCGACCTTAGAAAACTGCCGAAGGACCAATTAAAACCGCTTGCCAAAGAGCTGCGCGAGTTTTTAACTCACACGGTCAGTATTTCCGGCGGACACTTCTCGGCCGGTCTGGGAACAGTCGAGCTGACCGTGGCGCTGCATTACGTGTTCGATACGCCGCGCGATCAATTGGTTTGGGATGTCGGCCATCAGGCCTATCCGCATAAGATCCTGACCGGGCGCAAGGAGCGCATGACGACGATCCGCACCCGCGACGGC
>JAHJSQ010000032.1 GCA_018830325.1 Gammaproteobacteria bacterium | reverse complement strand
TGATCAACGATCTCTGCCAACGTGAAGGCATTCCACGACATCAGTTGGTCTTACATTCCGACAACGGCAGCCCGATGAGAGGGGCAACGCTGCTGGCAACCTTGCAACAGCTTGGCGTTACGCCCTCGCGGAGTCGCCCGCGGAATGTGTCAATGACATTGAGACATTCCGCTGGGGGCATGGCTTTAAAAAACTGTTGCAGTGCTTCCAGGCCACCCGCTGAAGCGCCAATACCCACAATAGGAAAATCTTTGTGCTCTAATGGATTCATTTTCATAGATCAGGGCAGTTAATTTATTAAAAAGATAGCGATTAAAAGGGGCTCGGTATTTTATGTATGCATTTAAGATCTGCCTTAACCACGCTTTTGATATGAGATGGGCCTACTTGGTTAGATAGCAGTGTCGAATTTTTATCCAATCAATAAATATGGAACTATCATGTTAAATAATAACGTAACTATCACCGTGCATAAAATTAGCTTGCTCGGAAGTGAAGGAAGAACTCAGACACTAATCCGAGAAGCCAACATCTCCCAAGTGTTGATGTTCGCGGTTAAGCTCAATTCGAGATGACCAGATTCTGGTAGTGAAGTTACGGGTTTTTGCCATGGTTTAACTGATGGGTATTACCCTTTCCGTGGACGTAAGTCTGATCTCTTATCCGAGAGCTCAGTGCCTGAAATAGGCTCGCTGACCGAGGGGAATATGGAAACGGGGTTGTATATCTATTTTGGTGCGCTGCATAAATGAATCCAATCCTCTCTATTAGATTTTTTGCCACTGAAGCCGGTAGCGAGCCTGTAAGGGAATGGTTGAAAGGATTATCTGCCCAAGATAAAAAAACGATTGGCGAAGATATTAAAAGGTACAATTTGGTTGGCCTCTCGGCATGCCGTTAGACGATCATCTCGAAGGCGATATTTGGGAAGTTCGAATTAAGCTTGAAAACCGGATTGCGCGCTTTCTATTTGTCATCGATAAACAAACGATGATTTTGCTGCATGGCTTTATCAAAAAAGTCAAAAAACACCGAAGCAGGAACTCGATTTGGCAAAACAAAGATTAAAAGCATTACGAGGTAAACAATGAACGTCAGCACAAAGAGAATCCTCACATCGGCAATGACTTCGATGACTTCCTGAGCGAAAAAACCATTCTTGATGAAATTACAGCGGCAGCAGCCAAACGGCCATGGCAAAAAAAATGCACACCAGCAGAGCTTCGCTCAATCGGTTGCTGGATGAAGAGGATACCAGTTTAACCTTGACCACCTTAGTGAGCGCCGCTACCGCACTGGGTAAAAAAGTAAAAATAGAGTTGGAGCCCATGTGAACTTTGTGCGGACATGGGTATAGTTTTAGGCTTAAAACGGCCCGTTGCTGCCTGCCACTCGATGTAATCCAATGGCGGCAATTTGGTGTTTTCTACATTCGCAAGGTGTAAATATTGGTCTGCATTCTATTCATTTGAAGCATACCTGATTGTTACTTATTTACGAAGGAACCCTTAAGGTCCACCCGACCGGGTTGATAAAAACGTCTGCACGATTCCCGCAGGAATCGGCCGCCGGATGATGCAGACTCGCGGCGGCTAAGGATTATCACTGAAACGCAGTCACCACGGTTTAAATTTTTCGCTTTTTCCAAGTTCGATCAGGCGTATTCGACGCTCTTTCTCGTTAATGCTTCATAAACTAATCAGGTTAACACGCTCAGACTTATTTTAGGCGACCAGCTTAGATGTTCAATAAGCGCACCGTGTGCGATACCGACTCCTCGTCCTAAGTCGTGCCGATGATGGAGGTCGAAAATCAGACGACCCATGTCAAGCATCACAAGCATACCCGATTACCAATAAACTTCAGCCAAATTCAACAGGCGTCCGGGCATCGATGGCCTATGAACCGATGCAGTCACTACACGCGGCACCAGCTTCTCCAATTGGAAGCGGCGATTAAAACAGGATAAAAAATAAGCAACATTACCATAGGACGCTCAACGGGATGCCAATGTATCGATAATGGTGCGGCAAAAATCCGGCAGATCGCCAGGACGACGCGAGGTTATCAGCATGCCGTCGCGAACGACCGGTTCATCCACCCACTCGGCCCCAGCATTTGTCAGGTCGTCCTTGATCGAATAAAAGCTAGTGGCTTTTTTGTTCTTGAGTATGCCAGCGGAGACAAGCACCCAAGGTCCATGACAAATTGCCGCGACAAGTTTTTCCTGTTGGTGAATGGCATAAGTGAATCTGAGCATTTCCGGACTGCGCCGCATATGATCAGGGGCATAGCCTCCTGGTATGATTAAGGCGTCAAATTCTTCGGGTGTCACGTCGCAGATTACACGATTCGCTTTCGCTGGCAGACCATGCTTGCTACGATAGGTCTTTATTTCCACACTGATGACGACTATTTCAGCGCCTTCTTCCATCATCCGGTAACGCGGATACCAAAATTCCAAATCCTCATAATATTCCGCCAGGAACAGTGCGATTTTCTTACCTGCCAGTTTCATGTTTTTGTCCTCCAAAAGAAATTAGGTGGATATTGATTAGGAACGTGTATTTTTTAAGTTATGCAACCGACGTAGGTCTTTTGTCCGTCTTCTGCGTTACCTATATGGATATGGGTAAGGGGCGTAAGCAGGGGCGGAAGCTTTGTGCAAAAAGTTTCATAGCCTGCTATGCGCCTGTTTGCGCGCCTTGAATACGAACAAAAATCCTACGTCGGTTGCCTTACTTATTTCATACCCGCTCCTTAGGTTGAGAAAAACGTGCTGCGACTTTGCGCTGGCAAAAGCTGGCGGCTAGCATGTCAAGGCCTATAGAACAAGCTCCTTATCCAAGGAAATCGGCTTCTTCGCAGTCTTTCATCCAGCCTGGATAAGCATACGCCTAGCGATCGTCAAGCGTTGCCGACAGAATCATGCCGATGACTCGGCACCCATAGATGTGCGTCGCCGAGCGGAATGAGGGATCGATGGTGGCCCGGAAGCCGTTTTCACACGGTCCCGTAGACAGTCGGATCTGGATTGCCGATATGCATGTGCTGGTTGGGAGGCACTACATTGGGCTGCGGCAAATGACATCTCCGGCTTCCGCATGGGCAACCGGCAGGGATCCTGCGCCAGCTCCCCGGACTGGGCTGGCCGACACGGGGTGAAACGCTGTGTGGCGGTCAGCACGAAGGCTCCAGGGCGGATGCGCAACGGATACCAAAGGCCATTGCCAAATGACCCGCTGCTAGCCCGAGACCCTGGCCAGCCGTTAAATGAGCTTGGCCCGGAGTGTTATTTCAGCGCCGGTGAGGAGTTGCGATACCGGGCAATTGGTTTTCGCGTCTTCGGCGAATTTCTGAAAGGTCGCTGAATCCACCCCGGGAACATCACCTTCCGTATTCAGGTCAATCGCAGTAATCTTAAATCCCTCACCGGCCTTTTCGAGATGAACGTTCGCCGTCGTTTCGATTCGATTGGGCTTATGCCCCGACTGCGAAAGGCCATGAGCGAGCGCCATGGAAAAACACCCTGCATGAGCTGCACCGATGAGTTCTTCAGGATTCGTCCCCTTTCCATCTTTAAATCGGGAGGAGAACGAATAATCTCCCGCGAAGGCGCCGCTGCCCAATCGCATATTCCCTTTTCCCTCTTGTAGATCGCCTTCCCAGATTGCTGATGCATTTCGTACTGACATAATGACCTCCGTAATGATATCCGCCAACAAATTATCGATCCAAGCCGCGACAGACCGCATCAAGCCAGTCATCAAGTTCGTCGCCTCACTCAAATCCTCGCTTTTTAGCCTTGTAATAAACAATCCTGAAGTCACGATCCGAGCAATTTAGCGTATTGATGGATTGTCCTGGATCCGAAGCGAATTCGGGGTTATTTTTTAAATTGGAAGCTATTTTCAACTTCAGCTAGGGTTGAACGATTTGCATGGTCTAGCAACTCATGCACAAAAAATGTATTGCTCTCGATTATCCCAAGCCCCCAAAAAAAAGGAAATAAGTATAAATACTTACGCTGAAAATCTTGGAAACGGAGCGCCAGCGAAGTGAAGATTTTTAGTCCCCGATAGCCGTAGCGCCGGGTGTTTTGCCGGAGTCTGCGCGAATAGCGCGGGCGGAGGCAAAATACAAAGCATCGCGACACGGCGTAAAGCCATTTGTGGGAGTGCTACGGAGCCGCATCGAGTTTACGATGATGTGGCGTAGTGGCACGGACGCAGGGCGAATCGGGGCCGCCGAAGGCAATAATCGCCAAGTCATTTTTCTCTGCTGAAATCGGACGGACCCCATTTCAGCTTTCGCGAAAAATCTTGGCGCGCTTGGAAGCAGACTACTCAGACAAAACCGCAATTTGATATGCGAATGATCCGATTTTTCCGCGAGCATACTCTAATACGATGCATACAAGCGATTTCTACAAACAAACCAACCAAGCTTTACCATCTTCCGCTTATAAAGCATTGAATAATAAAAAATAAATATTATAACTCTATATAGAATCCAGTCATGCTTTTAAACGTCGGGTTAAAAACCAGGGTGACTTTTAACTTATGTAGTTCAATATGTTAGACGATAGGCACTGCACTTATTAAGACTAGGTTAAGATATTTATTTATGATAAAAAATCAATAAAGCGGTTCCGGATTCGTGTTTACGCACCTGATGACTCAGGTTATTTTTATGATTTGATTCATAAAATTCGTTATTTAGCGACATAACCTTACGACGATTAAAGTAAAATACTCATCAGCCGATTTATAAGCTATCCTAATTAACGATGCGATCTTCGCGACCGCTCCATTAAACCGCTCTTTAGATATAAATACGTAATAGAAAGTACTGTAAAAATTAAATTTTTAATGTAACTATTTTCTACGTAAATTACCCTGATCCGATCGAAAAAAGGCCTACTCTATAGGAGGTCCGAGGCGAGGCTGTTTTTTAATCATACAAAACCCGCTACTTCGGCAGTCGGATTTGTAATCAGTCCATAGGCAAGAACTTAAGTCGATTAGATTGAAACTTACAATACCGGCTTCGAGCTAATCGGCGCCTCGGGTCAAGCTTGTCCATGAATAAAGAACCTACGTCGAAGAATTACTTTTTAACAACTAAATCCGTAACCAGGCTTGACGGTACGGCCAATTGATAATGCATATCGCATATAATACTTACTCAGGATATGCTGGAGAACAAAAATGATAATGATGAATTGGAACTCTGTTGGCGTTAAAGTAGTGGCTATCACCCTTACGGGACTGGCAATCATAGCTTGCGGCTTATTGGTAACGTACGGGATATCGGAAAAACAAAAACTGATCGAATCCGAAATTCAAAATGCCAAGAACCTGCTATTGGTTTCCGAATCGGTTAGGGAAAATACCAATCAAAAATGGGAAAGCGGTATTTTTTCTGTCGAGCTAGTAAAAATAATGGCCGGCGACAGCATTAACCCCGAACGCAGAGCAAAAATTTTGGCGACGGTCCCGGTTATGAATGCAATGGATGTCGTCGAAGCCAAAGCCAAAGAAGGGAACTTCCGATTCAAAGCACCTCGAGTCGGAGCACGGAACCCTGCTAACGAAGCCGATGCGCTGGAACAAAAAGCCCTTCAGTTTTTCCAAAATAATCCCCAGTCCACCGAATACTCCTACATCGACGAAGAAACCCAAGAAATCCGTTACTTTCGACCGGTAAGATTGGCCAAGCAATGCGAAGTCTGTCATGGCGATCCGGCTACTTCAGGCGAACTATGGGGCAATTATGCAGGAAGCGATATACTTGGTTATCGCATGGAAAACAAACGTGCCGGCGACCTTCATGGCGCTTTTGAAATCATTACACCTTTGAATCGTGTCAATGAACAACTAAGAACCCATGTACTTTACGCAATCGGCTTTACGATTATCACATTGATCGTAATAGGTGCGGCCGGTTATATTTCGATGAACCGCATCATCATTGCACCGCTAACCGATCTGGCGATAAAACTACAGGACATTGCCAGCGGAGAAGGCGACCTCAGAGCCAGGCTAAAAACCGAAGGAAAAACAGAATTTGCTTGGGTTGCGCACAGCTTCAACAATTTCGTGAAAAAAATAGCCAAGACAGTCGACCATATCAGCACGACCAGCGAACAATTGACTCAAGCCTCGCAACGACTTGCTAATATTTCCGAAGAAACCGAACACGGTGTCGATAGGCAACAATCCGAAACCACACAAGTGGCAACAGCAATGGAAGAGATGACAGCCACCGTTCAAGAAGTCGCTCGCAATGCTGTTAAAGCCTCAGAGGCCGCATCAAAAGCAGACGCAGAAGCGTTGACAGGAAAAAATGTTGTGACGGCTGCCGTCGCAGACATTAACCGGTTGGCATCCGAAGTGGAAAATGCCGCGCATGTCATTCATGAACTACAGTCGGATAGCAATAGCATCGGCGAAGTATTGGGCGTCATTCAAGGTATCGCCGAACAAACCAACCTCCTGGCACTGAATGCCGCAATTGAAGCGGCTAGAGCCGGAGAGCAAGGCCGAGGATTCGCGGTTGTCGCCGACGAAGTCAGAACACTGGCAAGCCGCACGCAAAATTCAACGCTGGAAATCCAAAAAACGATCGAACGCTTACAGACCCGTGCCGAACAAGCTGTCAAAGTTATGGAAAACGGCAAAAAACAAGCCACAACCAGCGTCGATCAAGCCGCATCGGCAGGCGAGGCGATCGCCAGCATCAGCGACAAAATTGATACAATCAACGACATGAACAATCTAATCGCGAGCGCGGCCGAACAACAAAGCATGGTCGCCGAGGAAATCAACCGCAATATCAGCAACATCAGCTCGGTTTCCAATGAAACATCGGTCGGCGCTAGAAACACAACGACCGCATGCCGAGAATTGTTGACCTTAGCCAGTCAATTAAAAGAAATGGTCGGTCAATTTAAAACCTAAGAATATACAAAAATATACCTTTCGCACTTCACATTTCGGCAGTGCCTAAGGGAGGCACAGTGGTTTTCGGTCCCCTCACCTAACGCTAGGCGAAGGACTGGCATTGAGCCTACATGGACGTATTTATCCAGACCTAAATTATCTATGTAACCAATCATGGCCAATAGGCTATGGCATTTAGGTGCTGGGTTTACGGCGTCCTGTCAAGCGAGTAATCGTACCCCAGCAATTCTCAGTTTGAGAAATCTCTTCGTGTTCAGGGTGCGGGGTATGCCTGTCGAGGAACGCCGTAATCCCATCCATGGGGACTTGGCGGCGGCTAAACGCCAAGGATGGCGTGTATTAGGGCAATGCAGGAGCAATTGCCGAGGAGCAAAAATCAGCCTCTGCCGCCGACATCTTCGCCAAGCACACTCCGCACCCTTTTTTATTCTCAAATTGGGAATTGCTGAATCGTACCCTCTTCCACGATCAATGTATTGGAAAGCAATCATTGACTATTTCCTAAATGGTTTATTTAGTAGGAAAGAGAACCGTTTCAACTGCTAACGCGATAAAGCGCTAAGTTCACGACATTCTTGGACAGGCATGCTCCACACCCACCCTAAACTGCGAGAACATGTTTAAGCCGGGAATTGTTGATTAGCGGCCGATTTATACAAGTTCTCTATTTTAGCGAGTAAATCGTTATATTCGGTTGAACGCCAAACCGCATAATTAAGATTTTTGAACAGTCCGGTCAGCCGAGTAAAATAATCCCGCACATGGTTTTGGTCGGTAAAGCGATACTCCGCATCGACCAACTTGATAATCAGCATAAATATTTCTTTTTGCCGCTCAAGCGGCACCGACACGTCAACATCGTCGAAAGCATCCTGTTGCAGATAGATCATATCGATGAATATGGCTTGCTGATACAGCACAAAATCTTCCAAAGTCACGCCTTCCTCACCGGCAACTTGTATCATTTGATAAACACTGTCGCCCCGAACAAGCAACTCTAAAATTTTAGATACAAGTTCAGTCCACCCTGTAATAAGCTCACGATCATACCAAGTCCTAAGCTGCTCTAAATAGCGAGACCAGGACAGCAACGGATCGACAGCCGGATAAAAACGTTTATAGGCCCGGTCGGCGCTTAGTCCTAAAAAAGTCTTGACCGTGCTCAATGTCGATTGCGTAACCGGTTCTTCGAAATTACCGCCGGCCGGCGAAACGGTGCCGATCATAGTCAGACTTCCGATTCCTCCGTCACGATTTTGAATTACGCCTGCTCGCTCATAAATATTTTTGATCGCAGAATCTAAATAGGCCGGAAAAGCCTCTTCGCCCGGAATTTCCTCGAGCCGCGCAGAGGTTTCGCGCATCGCCTGCGCCCAACGTGACGTCGAGTCGGCAAGCAACAATACATTCAAGCCCATTTGCCGATAATATTCACCGAGCGTGATTCCTGTATAAATCGACGCCTCCCTAGCCGCAACCGGCATCGACGAAGTATTACAGATAATGATAGTACGGTCCATCAACGATCCGCCGGTTTTTGGATCGATCGTCAACGGAAACTCGGTAATGGTCTCGACCACCTCGCCGGCTCGCTCTCCGCAAGCGACTACGATAACAATGTCGACCTCCGAATTTCTCGAAATCAAGCTCTGTAAAACTGTCTTACCCGCACCGAAAGGCCCGGGAATACAGCCGGTACCGCCTCTGGCAATCGGGAAAAAAGTATCGATCAAACGTAAATGCGTTATCAAGGGATCGGTTGGATATTGCCGTTCCACCACATTATTGCGTAGTAATTGTTGCGATAATGGCATGCGAATCGGCCATCGTTGTTTGAGCGTAATGATTTGCTCTTTGTCATTGGCCAGTTTGATTTTTGCGACAGCCTCATCGACCGTAACACTACCTTCTTGAATCCAAGTGACCTCGACCTCTCCATTGATGTCGAACGGCACCATGATCTTATGGCTGAAGCGTCGCTCCTGAACGGCTCCGATTGCACAGCCGGCATACAGTTTTGCACCGGTTTGCACACACGGGGTGAATGCCCATTTGGTATTTTTATCCAAAGCCGGCAAATCGACGCCCCGAGGCAAAAAATAGCCGTATTCGGTTGCCAATAAATCGAGGGGATTTTGCAAGCCATCATAGACTTGCCCCAGAAGCCCGGGCCCAAGTTCGACCGACAGTAATTCACTGGTTTGTACAACCGGATCGCCAACACCAACCCCTGAGGTATTTTCATAAACTTGTGCATCGGCACGATTACCATAGATACGCAATACTTCTGCTTTAAGCCGCTCCTTATGTTTAGCTTCGCTTCGGCTCGGCAAAATATAAATGACTTCATTTTTTGTCAGCGGCGTGTCAGCAACCGACTCGATCGAAACGATATCGTCCTGAACAGAGACGACTCTCGCCGACGCTTGATCTAAATCAGCTATCAATTTGCTTTCATTCATCGTAGGGTTTTTATCCAAATTCAATCGAAACGCCTTCCAGTCCGGCCGAGATTAATTCGTCGAAGCGCAGCATGGCATGCTCTTTGTCATAACTCGACCAACGGCTGATGACATCCCATTTCAATACATAAATAACGACTGCGGGAAAATCGAAATAATGCCCCTGCCCAACTCTTTGATAATGTCGCCAAACCACCTCGAGCATCAGTTTTTCTAATTCCAGTGATCGATCTTGTTCGATTAGTTCACTGGCTTGCCTAACCCAGGGCAATATAGAATCTAACCCGAAAGCGGCATCACGCCAATGCTGTCTAATGAATCGCAACCGATCGCCAAAGCCGTAAAAAGGCATGTCCGGCGCTAAGTTCATGCCGTCCCGCCTTCTTCTAAGCGCCGATAAAATAGTTCTTAATTCCAATCGCCACATAACGATCTCTTTTAAAAACGGACTCCTGATCGAATACCAGTCGGCCATACCTTGCTTAACTATGGCTTCGTCATCAAGCTCTTTCATTTTCGACCAATGCAGCAAAGCTTCAATACGCGCCAAATCCTGGGCATCTTCGGCATCTAACAAAGCCAAACGTTTATCTAATTGAATTCGAGAAACCGGAAGCTGGCGAGCTTCGAATAAATCGACCGGGTGGACAGGCAGACTGCTAAGTAACAAGGTATATTTAAAATTCCAGCCGCTCACTTAACGATACCTTGCAATAGGGCTCTAAAGCGAGGTTGCAAATGCTCGAGAAACAATGTCGCGACCGCCTCATCTGTAAAGTCGATCATCATATTGTTCTCTTCGAGCTTGATTACCAAGCCCGTTTTAATTTGATCCGAAACCTCAAACGATACACCGTCCCGCAACAAATCCGATGCAATCGCGGCAGTCAAATGCGATAAGGCACCTTGCTTGAGCTCTTCCGGATTTCTTCGCAAATCCTCGACGCCGACAACGTCTTCGGGTAATTGAAAAATAATTTTAGAATTTTGATCAAGGCCGGTTTTTTCCCGAACACGCCCTGCAAGCGCCAAAATCAACTGTTCGATGAACTCACTTTTCGCCATTTGTTTTCCGACCACGCGCATGACTTCCTGACTGAAGCTGCCAAGCAAAGTATCGCGTAATTTAAGCAACGCATCTCGGCCCGCCAAGCGTAGAGCATCGACACCGGAAGCTTTTAGGGCATCAGCCTCTACACGAGCTTTTTCTATCAATAACTGTGCCTCTTGCTCGGCTTCTTCGATAATCCAAGCCGCACGCTTTTGAGCATTAAGCACGATATCCTCGGCTTTGGCTTGTCCGGCATTAATCGCTTCATCTCTCAAGCGCTCGATCAGCTTCTCAACGCCGCTTGACGCGATTCCCGCTTTTTCCGCTTTCATACTCTCGACTCTTAAGATTGAGGAATTCCGCCGCTGATAACGAGGGCGAAAATAAATGCAAAGACGGCAAAGCCTTCGACGATCGCGGCAGGAGCGACCGATAAACCGAAAATTTCAGGTTTAGCTTTCGAGGCATGAATCGCCGAGGCGCAGCATTGTCCTTGATAAATCGCACTAAACATCAGCGCGAATCCGGCCAAGACGCCTACCGCAAAAATACCGGAAGCATTCGCTTCGGTAATCGGCCGATTCAGTGTAAACATCACGACAATGCCATATATCACCTGAGAAGACGGCATCGCCGAAACGCCGACATAGCGACCGTGCCCGGTTTCGGTATCGAGCATCGCACCGATCGCGGCTTGACCTGCGATCGCACAACCGATAATGCTGCCGATCGCGCCCAAGGCCATCGGGGCGTATAAACCGATCCATCCTAAAATCACTAATACCTCAGCCATCAACGGACTCCTTTTTTGGAAAATGCTTTAAAGGGATAACCTTCATCGGAAACGCTCCAGTTATAAAACTCGATAAAATTCAGACGCAAGCCATGCACTAACCCGCTCATCAGACATAGCATCAGATTCAAGACATGACCTACGATTAAAATCAAAATACTAAACAACAAACCGGGGCCGGGTAAAGCATGATAAACCTGCATCGCTAATTGATTGAAAGTCAGCGCTAACGAAGCACTCGCTAAACCCAATGCGAATAAACGCATATAACTGAGTACATCGCCGAATAATTGGGTAATGCCGATCAAGCTCTTAGAACCGTCCAGTAAACGCCATAACAAGTCGTTCCAGCGTTTTAAACCGCGTTCACTACTGAAAAGCAACAACAAAACGCCACCAACGCTCGGCAAAATAATGCCCATTTGGCGCAACAGCACACTATCTATCGCCTCAGACAACCAAAAACAAAATCCGCCAACGACTGCCAACAGCCATCCGCCAGAGGCCAATGCCGTTAAAGAAGGGTATCGCCGATAGGCTCGAATCGCATTGGCCAACGCAATATGCCCGACACCGACCGCGATCGACAAGCGCATCATGCCATCGAAATCGTTAATATCGATGACCTTTAATGCGGACACTAATCTTTCTTCGGGCGGACTGTAGCCGAAATAACCGCCCGAAATAACGCCCCAGACGAGCGAGATAACCACCGTATTAGCGGCCAACACCCTCAGTCTCCGACCCTTGAGGCTTTGTCCGAGGCGGCGCCATTTAAACAACAATATAAATCCGAAAACCGCGGCATAACCGGCGTCGGATAAAATCATCGCAAAAAAAACGCTAAATGAAAAAAACACCACAACCGATGGATCCCAACCGTAATAATTCGGCGTTTGATAAAAATTTACGATGTCTTCTCCGCCAGCCAATTGCCGGGGATTATCAAGCAAGGTCGGAGGATTATCCTCTGGCGACGGGTCTTCGACCAATAAAGCCAAGCCTTGATTATCGGCAAAACGGCTGAATTTATCGATTTGTGCTTCGGGCAACCATCCCTGCAATGCAAACACGCCGGCCTCGTCGTGCGTGATAGTTTGTGCCTTAGTCAAATCCGCTAGATCGAGCGCCTCGCTGAAATGCACTGTCATTAAAGTTATCCAGCGAGTTAAAGACTCTCGTTCGGCTTGTAAATCCTCGAGCGTCAACTCGACCTGACTGAGCTGGCTTTTCAACGTCGAAAGAGGAACGGATCCGGTATGCGTTCTTGCCACCGGCATGCTACTTTCGGGCGGCTCGGATTCGGCAACGACCACGACATAACAATACAAATTGTTTTGGTAAACCGTCTGCCAAACCCAATCTAAGCCCTCGAGTTTTTTCATCATTCTTTTCGGGACGATGTAAAACCATAATCGGTGGCCGGCCAAGTGCTCTGTGGCAGGCAAATGAAAATCGCCCCAGGGCTCGACCTCTTCGATTCGCTTTAATAATGTGTCGTAAGTATCTGTATATTCACGGACTTTCGATTTAATAGCCAAAACTTCTTCGGTAACCTTCTCAAGATCGAAGCGAGTACTGTCTCTGATCTGATGTCTTTTGTTTCCGCAAGCGTTCAAATATTTAAGCGCTTCAAGCACGCCCTCAGTATTTTTAGGTACGCCGAACTCCTGATCCGGTGGATCGGTGAGCGGAATCAAATGCAATCCGCCAAATGCTTGCACTTGCTCCAAAATTTGACGCTTATCAGGTAGCATGCCGCAAAATGTAATCTTTTTCAGCTTAACGATTGCCATTTAAACACCCTGTTTAATTCGGATTTGTTTGGTCATTTTAGCCCGGACCACATCGGCTCGTTCGGCATCGGAGAGATAAATACGGATTTTGCGTATATTACGCTCCGTTTTAGGAATCAACACCTTATCGAACAAATTAACCTTTTGTGTTACTTTTTTGACTGCCGCTTCTAAAATCATCAAGCGCTGCCTATCGACTTGTTGTCGCAATTTCAATTCCAACATGATCTTTAATTGCACAACCAGCGCATCGACCCAATGCGGCTTAAGGTAAGGCGAATAGGCCATCAGCGCCAGTTTGTGATTGATCAATACCGGCACATTGACACCGACAATATTTTCTTCGCCTATTTCAACGCCCGAAACTTTAACCAGGTTATTTAAATTAATCTCTCGATAAGACAGCATCGGTAATGTTTCGCTAACTTTTTGCCGGCACTGTTCGATTTGCAGTTCGGTATTTTTGAGCCGTGCCAAGCCTTTTGCACGCTCGGCCATCAACTGTCTTCGCTTGAGATCGAGCGAAGGTAAATACTGTCGATAGCGCTTGAGTTTAGCGCTTTCTTTATGCAATGAAGCCTTATTAAGCGACAGTCTTGCCATAATTTTTCTTCGGGAAATATTTATCGATCAACGCTTGTTTCATCAACAGTTCATTTTCCTCAAAACATTCGGCCAAGGTTTGCCATCCCAAATCCAAGGCCTGCTCCAATGAAATTGAAACATTGATGTCCATGAAACGTTTTTTGAATAATTGTCCGAATCTGAGCAGTTTTTTATCGTAATCGGACAAATCGAAGGCCATTGCCTGCTTTTGTTCGGCATCGACCGAGCCCGCGTAAAAACGGATCATCGTATTCATGATTTGTGCGTGGTCTTCGCGTGTGACCTTACCGATGACATGCTGCTTCAATCTAGACAACGAACCGAACGGATCGAGCATGCCGTCATGCAAATAAAACTGACCCTCGGTAATATAACCGGTATTGTCCGGAACCGGATGCGTCACATCGTTACCCGGCATCGTTGTCACCGACAAAATTGTAACGGAACCGGCGCCTTTATAATCGCAGGCTTTTTCGTATCGGCGCGCCAACTGCGAATAGAGATCCCCCATGTAGCCGCGATTCGACGGTACATGTTCCATTGAAATACCGACTTCCTTCATTGCATCGGCATAAGCGGTCATATCGGTCATCAACACCAATACCCGTTTACCCTCTTCGACTGCGAAGCGTTCAGCAACCGCCAATGCCATATCCGGCACCAATAGGCGTTCAACGATAGGATCGGAAGCTAGATTGCAAAACATCACTGTCCTCGCAAAGACTCCCGCTTCCTCGAATTGCGACCTAAAATAATGAAAATCATCGAAAATTAGGCCAAGGCCAGCAAAAACTACGATATCGGCATCGGCCTGAATACCGATTCTAGCCAAAAATGCGTTAAACGGCTCACCCGAAATCGAGAAAATCGGTATTTTCTGACTTTCCACCAGACAATTGAATAGGTCGATCATCGGAACTTGCGTTCGGATCATTTTCGAAGCTAACACTCGTTTCATCGGGTTCACCGACGCACCGTTAATCGTCACTTTCGGGTCCGGTTTAAGCATCGAACCACCGTCCATCGGCCCCCCCGTACCATTAAAAATCCGGCCGAGAATATTCGCCGAATAAGTCACTCGCATCGAATGACCTAAAAACCGCACCGAAGCTGCGGTCGAAATGCCCCGAGTTCCTGAAAAAACCTGCAAAGCCACCTTGCTTCCATCGATTTTGATGACTTGAGCCAAAGATTCGCTGCCGTTGACGTCTTCGACTTCGGCTAAATCCCCGAATCGAGTCGTGATTTCTTGGTTTGCAAAGGCACTGTCAACATTTACAGTAATGATATTACCGACAATGGACAAAATATTGTAATGTCTGACCATATGCTCGATCATGTGCTACCCCGAAAATTAGGCTAAATATAAGCGGATTATAATATTGTAAGATGACATTATGATAACAAGTCTAAGCCGATAAAAAGTCTAATTTTTGACATGTGGCACGGAACAGAGAAGTTATATTGAACGCACAGAGCGGAAGTTGTGATTTTATACTTAGGCTAGTGATAGCTTGGAGGGATTATTTAAGTACTTCAAGAGGATATTTTCATAAACTATGAATAACCGTTCAAAATAGCGAAGTTGTTTTGCAAATGCATATCAAACTATTCAATTAAGGATTTCGCGATAAATAACTTCCTGGAGCTAAGAGTTCGGCGGCTCGCTTGGCATGCCCAGGCCAAACAACTAGACTATCCAAGATAGTTAACCATAGCCAATGGACTTTGGAGTTTAGATGTTGGGTGAATACGTCCGTGTAAGGCTAGACGGCGGCTTTCCCTTCCGCCGACACCTACTTTTTGACCGAATCCTAACTTCTTATTCTTGATGGTTAAATACTTTTTCTAGGTTAATAGGATACCGCGCTTTCCATTAGCGTTCGGTCAATAATAAAGCCATTATTTTCAATACGATTGCGACCGTTGTGCTTGGCTTGATATAACGCAGCATCGGACGACTCAATTAGCCGCATCGCAATATCGGCTGCGCTCGAAAGTATATGCTTAGATGCCGAGTAAGACGCGGCCCCTATCGAAATAGTCACCTGAATCGGTTTACCATCAAAAACCATATTGAGCGATTCAATCGTAGATCTTATACGTTCAGCGATAGCTATTAATTTACTTTCATTAAGGTTCGACAACAAAGCTACAAACTCCTCTCCACCGTATCGAGCCAGAACGTCATTATTGCGTAGCAGATTTTTTACCGATCCGGCCACTTGTTTTAGAACATAATCTCCGGCTTGATGTCCGTGGGTATCGTTGATTGACTTAAAATAATCGATATCGAGAAACAAACAAGACAATGGCTCACCGCTTCGTTGGCAACGATCGATTTCTTCTCCAAGTCTTTGCTCAAGAAAACGTCTGTTGTTGACGCCGGTCAGTGTATCGATAAAACTGGTCCTGCGCATCATCTCGAAATTGAGATTATTTTCCAAACAAATACTGACCACCGAAATCATATGTTCGATAAAATCAGTTGCCATCGTATCAATAAAACGTTCCTGCTGAAAGCTACCGAAATTCAACGATCCGAGGTATTTTCCCCGTCGGATTAACGGAATCAATGCGACACTAATAGGCTTTCGATCAGTATAATTAAAAAATTCAGAACATTTTGGATGATAGGCACCGATATAGGGCTTTACTGCAAAACCGAAAAGAGTTTTCAGCTGATGACGATCTTTAAGCAAGGTCAATTGCCTTGCGGCCTTGATATCGAAACCGTCTTGTATCAAATACTCCGATAATTCGTTTTCTTTATCGACCAAACATAGACTAATGGCATCGAGGTCGAAAAACGCCTTCCCGTCTTCAAGGATATGAATAATCATTTCGGATAAAGAATTTAAGTTAAGCAAGCGTCTTTCAAATGCTTGAAATCGCCTTAAGGCATTACTGTTCTGTTGGACCCGATTGATCATGCCATCTAAATGACTTTGTAATATCGACAAATCGGTCGTTAAATCTTCTTCCAAAGCTAAATCTCTCATTAATAAAAAGCCCTACTCCCCTATTAATAAAACTGTTCGATGTTTTAGCGAAATTCGATCCAATAAGAAAGATGGAAAGATTTAGGAGCCGGAAAAAACTCATCTTTAGGGAACTTGACGGCAGATCCTAACCACGAAGGATGACGGAAATACCAGTTTTGCTGAAGCAAAAGCCGATATACTACCGCCATTCCCAACAAACGCGCCCAAAACCAACTGAAAACTAGACGTTTTCCACTCGGATAAGGAGTAATAACCATCTCTACAGTTCGCACATTAAGATTAGCAGTAAAATAAAAATTTACGAATGCCGTCATCTTTCTTATTGATATAATTTTTTATAGCACAACTTGTTCGTTGAAACTTTGATGATAACCTTTTAAAGAGGTAAGCTTTGTATGGATACTCTCAGTTTGACTCTTCTTGTGGAGCATGCAAAATGAATAGAGAAACAGACAATTCAGCTAATAGTCTGGACGATAACGTAACTAAAATCGTTGAGTCCATTGATCGTGATGTCGAACGTGGAGAGGACATTGTGATGGCAGGCTTATGTATCGTAATGATGTCGACTTTTTTTGCACCGATAGCGCCTCCGGCAGTATTATTGCCTTTCGTCGCTATTACATTCGCAGTATCGGCGGGACTGGCGCGATTAAATTATCGAAAAATCGAACGGAAATTGACGAATTTCCTAATGATGATTGAAGAACCGGAACAATCCAAACTCAGACCAATTCAAGCAGCGCTTAAAGCATCGCCCTATGAATCGCTCGGTCAATCTTTTAATCCCTTTAAAAATATCAAGCGTACCTTTAAATCAGTGCTCGGCGGATTATTGATCAACCCGTTGTGGATGCCTATTTTCTATATGATCGGCCTACAAATCGAGGAAGAAAAAAAATTGATCGCTCTGAATCAAGCCGTTATGTCTATCGAACAAGAATCAGTCGATAACCCATATGAGTTTTACGCGTAAATTGCAAATCAAGAAAGCGATCACCCCACTCGATTCGTTTGAATGATTGGGGTTTCGCTCGGCTTACCGATTAAGTCTCCAGCGACGTTATTAACCCCCATTTTCCTAACCACATCGAAAATCCGACGCGTACTTACCGACTCAATAATAGTAACTTTATCAAGTGCTTGTGCCACTTCGACCATCAGCTGTAAATTATTTCTGTTGTCTTGGTTCTTTTTAATTTGATCAACGAACTGCCCATCGATTTCAACAAAATCGACCGGCAAATGTTTAAGGTAAAAAAACGATGAAAACTCAATTCCGATATCGTTTAATGCGCACCGGCAACCGTATTCTTTAATGCGCCTTACAAAACGTTGTGCGATAACGAACTGTCCAATCACCGAAGACTCACTGATTTCAAACATGATCTGACTCGGATCAACCGCGTTTTTGTTTAATAATCCGGCCATATCCGAGCAAAAGTCGGGATCTAAAAACAAAGCACCGGATAAACCGATCGAGATGCTAATCCGATTCCCCGATTGATTATAAAAAGCAAGTTCATTAATTGCTGTAACGACTAGAAGGCGCTCCAGTCGAGCCGCGAGTCCTAATTGCTCAGCATAAAGCCAATATTCCTTCGGCGAAATCAAACTACGGTCATCTCGTCGTATACATAAGCGACTTTTAAAATAACTTACGCAACGCTGATCGATATCCCAAACCGGCTGGTAACTCAACACAAATCGATCCCTATCGAAAGCAATATCGAATAAAACTTGCCATTCGCTTCGCCTCTTGCCGTTGCCTTGACTATTACGTTGCTGATCGAAAAATAAATAGAAGCCGTCTTTTTTTGCATGATGCATCGCCGAATGAGCATTAGCCCTTAATTGATCGACCGTATCGCCATGCTGCGGATAGAGCGCTATTCCGATACCCGTTGATAAGAAAAGGTTTGGCGAATCAATTTCCACATTGAGTGATTCGACTTCATCAATGATTTTATTCGCTAATACAATAATCCCTCGTTGTTGACAATTCGGCATGATCAACGCAAAACGATTATCGCCAATACGATACAATCGATCGGAAGATCGCAGAATGGGCTTAAGCCTGCTTGCGACACGAACCATGTAAGATATATCGAAACGTAAATCGCCAGTGCCGCGCGGAGTCACATCAAATACCAGCAAGGCTAACTTGCCGCCATGTCTTTTAGCCGATGCGAGCCGATCGGCTAGTTCGGATTCAAAGCTCCTCTGATTACCCAGACCGGTAACCGGATCAAAATTTGCTATGACTAATAACTTTTGCTCAACGATATGTTCGACACTCATATCGACGCCCATCGAAAGCACAAATGCTTCTTGGTTTTCGCCATCCTGATAAAATGGCGCATGAATCCAAAATATGTCGCGACTTCCGCCTAGCTTCGATGACAAACTACCTTCTATTTGCAACCGTTGCGCATGCCTATCGCTTCTTAGCCGGGCTAATTGAGCCCGATGATGCTCCTCGGAAGACGGCAAATAAAGATCAAATAATTTACCGATAATCGAATCCCTTTCTTCGCCTAAAACATCCGCCGCCGCCTGATTCGCACTCGCAATCAATCCATTCATCCGTTGCGTAATCATTATGACGGGAGCGGCACTCACCATACGATTAATAAAATCTCTTTCTTCGGCTAAATTCCGGTTATGCTCTATGATTTCAAGCGTATTAGTATTTACGATTTGTTCCACCAACTCAAGCTGTTGAGCCAATCCTAATACGGAATGATTTAGTTGATCGATTTCATCATGAAAAAATGGAAACAATCTTTTAGACTTTACTTGCTGTCTGAATGCCGGAAATTGCCGACCGGCCAATAACGGAATCGCTTTTGATAGTCTGTCCACGCGACCAATGAAAAACCGGAGAACAATCAATAATACAAGTAGCGATAAGAAAAAACTCATCAATACTTGAATCCAAATTGATCTCCGCTCGACATTTAAAACATCTATTTCGTGAGTGATATCGTTAACAAAAACAAAAAATGGCGCACGATTTGTCTCCGAGTGATTCATGCGTCTCATACCGAGCTCATAGTAACGGTCTCCGAAAGATAATCGTTCGTTACGATCGGCAAAACGACTGACTGCATCGCTCTTGGATAAAATACCTAAGATGTCGAAATCCAAACCGGAAAAAGTTTTAGCGGTTAATTTGACCGCATAATTTGGGTCTTCAGACGTCAGGAAGTCTTCGACCAAAATGCCGATATCGTTATTCGTTAGCTTTTTGTATTTTATGATAATGTCTGCAAAAGACTGAGATACACTCAATACACCGGACGACTTTGATTGCCCCAACATTGGAATCATCGTTTGTTGAAAACAAGCATCGGGACATACAAGCCGGTGAACAGGTTCTTCGACCTTTAAAACCTGATGCACATCAGCATCGGATATTGTCAGCTTACGCCCCCATGCACCAATGAGTCGCCCACTCTCATCAAATAGAGTAACATTTTCAATATCCCAAATTAATTGTAATTGCTCTCCATTTCGCTCCAACATTTCTGACAGTTTTTTTTCTTTATCAGTATCCCCTACCGAGAGAGCTAAACCTTCGGCGAGCTGGTCTAAAGTTTGGAATGCTTCGTTGGATAATACCTGAGCGGTGTCGAATTGCTTGCTTTGAATATGTTCGCGTTCGAGCTTGAAAGCCCGATTCACTTCGTTATAAGCATAATAGAAATAAGCGCCATAAACGAACAACATTCCTATGCCGAATAAAATCGATAATTTCCAGCGCAAACTGAAAAAAGGGGCTTCATCCATCGGACTTACCAATCAAACCATGACATAAACACCTCTATTACCTGAATATTATGGCTCCGCATAAAGTGAACGACATAAAAAGTGCGACGTCGGATTCAACTGAAATAAATACTCTATTCGAGAGCAATCTGACCATTGCCGAAATCTATTGCTTGGCTTATCGTAGCCGGTCACACAAGGCAATGCGGACCGAATTACTTCAATTGAGCAATTAAAACATTAGGAATATAACTATTTGAAAATAGTTAACTGATAAGTTTTAACAAAAATCGGCAGTTTAGCGCTTTTTACCCTATTTAACCCTACGGTGTTACTTCGCGCTTTCCGTCTCTTCTGTTTCTAGGATTAAAGATAATTGAATTGGTTTAATTTATTTTTTAAACAAACTTAACTATATTAATCAATTACTTATAAAAGGTTTATGGATGTAATCTCAGAATAATATGATAACAGACCCTTTGAAGCAAAAAATTCTAACGGATAAAGTATAACCTTTTTGTTCAATCAAGCCACTAATAATTTATCGTAACCTTATCATTCCGGTATTAATTGACGAAATCGATTCAAAAAATGGAAGTATACCTTTCGCACTTCAAATTTCGGCAGTGCCTGAGGAGGCGCCAGGGTGTGCGGCAAAGGCTTTGCCAGCATGGAGCTGGCATAGAGCCTACATGGACGTATTCACCCAGCACCTAAATTATCCAAGATAGTTAACCATAGCCAATGGACTTTGGAATTTAGGTGCTGGGTTCACGGCGTCCTTTGACGGACCCCTGGTGCCGAATTTTGATCTGCGATAGGTATAAAAAAATATTCGACAGAACAAAGATAGCAACAAAAACCATAAAAAGGTTTTACGGCACCCTCAGGTGGTCTTTCGATAAAACAGGTTGCTGATTTAGCCTCCCTTTTGAAAAGGGAAATTGAAAGGGGATTTTTTAACAATATCCCCTAGTCCCCATAAGTAACTACACAAGTTTTTATATCATAAATAGAATGAGTTATAAGCTGGCCTAGCACCCTCTCCTGTTGGAGAGGGTTGCGGTGGTGGAGTAAAAACAACCACTTATATTCCCCTCATCCCAACCTTCTCCCGCAAGAAAAAAGGGGCAAGTACTTGTGTAGATACCTATGCCTAGTCCCTCGGCAACTGCTGAGTGACTAGGATGTCACGAATGTAGAAAATGCATTACGCCTCGGATGGCGTGTATTAGGGCAATGTAGGAGCACAATTGCCGAGGAGTAAACCCCGGCCAGGATAACCAATCAGTGAGCGCTCGTACTCCATTAATGCCAGCCACCGTATTGCTTAGTCGGGTCGCCTTTAAAGCCGGTAGACGTTCCTTTTCCACTCGATTTTTTATTTTGCCGAATCGCATTAATAGCAGCCTGAGCCATGTTTTGCTTGGTCAAACCGCCCAAATTTCTAGCCGATTCGACAACCAGCGTCGACATCGTCGAAATATCCTGCATCGCCAATGCCGAATCCATAACAACCGCTTCCAGTAAGGTATTCTTGTCGACGGCAATCTCGAGTGTCACCGGATAAGCGGACCCGGGCGGCAATGCTATCGAATAGTGGGCTTCTTGATCAGGTTCAGCAGTGGCAATCGTCGCTCCATTTTTATCCTTCGCGACAATTTTTCCGCTAACAATCAATTCGTCTCGGTCGGTCACGGTTCCTTCAATAACATGCGAGGAGTTGACCCCGACTTGTTTCGCGCTACTGGAAGAATCACCGCAAGCCGCTACCACTGACACAATAGTCATACAAAATATAAGCTTTAATAATTTATTCATCACCTTCCTCCTAATTTAACCCACCGCAGCCGGTTGGCATTCATCACCACTGTGACCGACGACATAGCCATCGCAGCACCGGCAATCATCGGATTCAATAAAATCCCGAACAACGGATACAACAAGCCGGCCGCGACTGGAATACTGATCGTATTATAGAAAAAGGCGCCCAACAAATTTTGTTTAATGTTAACGACCGTCGCCTTAGACAATTCGATCGCTTCGGGCACTTTCATCAACGAACCTTGCAAAATAACGACATCCGCGCTTTCTATCGCGACATCGGTGCCGGTACCGATCGCGACACCTACATCGGCTTGCGCCAGGGCCGGCGCATCGTTAATGCCGTCACCGACCATGCCGACCTTTTCTCCTCTCTCTTGTAATTCCTTGACGACGGCGGCTTTGTCCTGCGGCAGCACTTGCGCCCTAACTTCGGAAATACCGGCCTGACCGGCAATCGCTTTTGCCGTAACTTCGTTATCGCCGGTCACCATAATAATGCGTATGCCTTGCTCTTTAAGCTGTTTAATCGCTTGTTCGGAATCTTTTTTAATCGGATCGGCTACCGCGACAATACCGGCGATTTCATTATCGACAGCCAACAGCATCGGCGTTTGCCCCTGCTTCGACAAAGCTTGCATTGGCTCCGAATAAGCTGCGCAATCGACGTCTTTTTGCGCCATTAGCGCGGTATTACCGAAATATACCTGACGTTTATCGATTTCAGCACAAACTCCGTGACCTGCCACAGCTTGGAAACGCCGTGCCCGTGACGGCTTAATACCGCGCCGCTCCGCTTCGGCCAAAATAGCTCCCGCCAAAGGATGCTCGGAACCTGATTCGATACTGGCAGAGATTTGCAGCACTTGTTCTTCGGAAAACCCGTTCACTGCCTCGATTGTTGAAACCGACGGCTTACCTTCGGTCACCGTGCCGGTTTTATCGAGAATCACACAAGTCATCTTACCGGCCGTCTGCAAGGCTTCCCCATTGCGAATCAAAATTCCCATTTGTGCCGCGCGTCCGACCGAAACCATAACTGAAATCGGGGTCGCCAAACCCAAGGCGCAGGGACAAGCAATCACCAACACAGTCATCGAAGTGACGAAAGCGTACCCGAGTGACGGTTCGGGCCCCAAACCCAACCATATAAAAAATGTGAGTATTGACAAAGCGACAACGGTCGGGACAAAGACACTCGAAATCCTGTCGGCCAAACGCGCGATATCGGGCTTGCTGCCTTGCGCCTGACGCACGCTTTTAATAATCTGAGCCAAAGCGGTATCGCGACCTATACGGGTTGCCTTAAAAATAAAACTTCCTTTTTGATTCATCGTACCCGCTGCAACCGATGAACCTTCCGTTTTTTCGACTGGCAAGGGTTCGCCGGTCAACATCGATTCGTCGACGGACGAATGCCCCTCGGTCACCGTACCGTCCACTGGAATTTTTTCGCCGGGACGAACCCGCAAGATTTCGCCGAGCCCGACATCGTGAATCGGAATATCGCTTTCCTTTCCGTCACGGATGACTCTCGCGGTACGCGGTTGAAGCCCGATCAATTGACGAATCGCACCCGACGTTTTGCCGCGCGCCAAAGTTTCCAAACCGGAACCTAAATTGATGAACGCCAAGATAATCACGGCCGCTTCAAAATAAGCATGCTTGGCTAGCGACGGCAAGGCATCGGAATAATCGATCACAATCGACGAATACAACCAAGCCGAACCGGTTCCGAGCGCGATTAAGGTATCCATGTTGGCCTGACCGTGAGACAACGACTTGATCGCACCGCTATAAAAATGCCAGCCTGAATAAATCAAAATACCCAAGGTCATCAAGGAAAGTTGCGGCCAAAACCATTGTCCGGCTTCGGAACCGATTTCGGGCAGCCAGTCGAAGTGATCGGCCAGCATTAACGGAATACCCAGCGCTGCTGCCGCTGCGGCTTTTTTCATCAACGAACGATAGCGTTTGAGTTCGAGCTCTTCTTGTTCGGAGGGATCTTCATCCAAACCTTCCATGACGGCCGCATCGTAACCCGCCGCTTTTACCGCTTTGGTTAATGCGTCCGGATCGGCATCGCCTTTGACCTGAGCCGAATGATCGGCAAAATTGACCGAAACTTCGGCCACGCCTTCAACTTCCGCCAAGGCGGTTTCAACAGCACCGACGCATCCGGCACAGCGCATACCCAAAATCGACAGGCGCAGTTCGGGCATCGGCATCTCGGATTCGTTTTGCGTGCTCATGATAATCTCCGAATAGAAGTGATTAAGGATCAAGGTTCAAGGGGCAAGGTTCAAGGGGTAAAGCGCCTTTCATCTTTCACCTTGAACCTTTCACCTAATTTAATCCCTCATTCTACTGAAAATCCGGCATCGATCACGGCATCTTCTATTGCTTCGACATCGATCTTAGCCGGTTCGTAGTCGACTTCCACTTTATTGTCTTTATGGCTTGCGGAAACCGATAACACACCATCCAAAGTTTTTAATTTATCGCTGATATTGGTTTCGCAACCGCCGCATTTCATACCGGTTACCATCAGCACAATTTTCTCGCTCATTTCCTCTCCACTAATTTTAAATAATTCTAAATGAAGCGCCCTACACCAGCAATTCCCAGTTTAAGAAATTTCGCCGTGTTTAGGGTGCGGGGTATGCCTGTCGAGGAACGCCGTAGACCCATCCATGGGGGCTTGACGGCGGCTCCCCTGCCGCCGACATCCTCGCCAAGCACACCCCGCACCCTTTTTTATCCTCAAATTGGGAATTGCTGGCCCTACACATCAATCGACGCTTGTTTGTCAAACATGATATAAACTTAAACAATAATTTGCGATAGTCTAACGCTCAAATGCAATACAACCAAATACAATGCTTTCATACTTTATTTTATACTCCATTTTTGGCGCAGGTTTAAAGAAGCACCGGGATATTCAGCAATGGGCATATCTAAATGACAAACTTTTTGATTGGTCGCCAACAAATTTTTAATAGAAAACTTGAAATTTATGCCTATGAAATTCTTTTTCGAGGCCATGAATTCGACTTGGCGCAAGAAAGCCAAGCCACGCAAGCGACGAACCAAATCGTTACCGATACGATACTCGAACTCGGCATTAATCAATTAGTCGAAAGCCACAAAGCCTTCATTAACTTTACCGGCCAAAATATACTTGAAAAAACGCCGCTAAGCCTCCCCAAAGAACGCATTGTTATCGAGCTACTAGAAGATATCAAAGTCGACCTAAGAATCATCAACAATATTAAAGAGCTAAAGCAACTCGGTTATACCGTAGCACTAGACGATTTTGTATTGACTGACGAATGGAGGCCTTTATTAGAGTACGCCGACATCATCAAACTCGATGTATTGCAAATGTCCGAGCAAGAAACCCTCGGCATAATTAAACAACTCAAACATTACCCCATTAAGTTATTAGCCGAAAAAGTCGAAAGCCACCAACAATACGAACAACTACTTGAACTTGGTTGCGACTATTTTCAAGGTTTTTTTCTCAGCAAACCGAACATAGTCGAAGGCCGACGTTTGGGTATAAACCAAACAGCGGCAATCAGACTGTTGGCTGCGATCAATAATCCCAACGTAGAATTTCTCGAACTGACACAAATCATTTCACAAGACGTCACATTAAGCTTTAAATTATTGCACTACATTAACTCAGCTTTTTTTGCAATTCCAAGACGCATCGAATCGATTCGGCATGCCGTTTCTTATCTTGGCCTGAATGAAATCAAACGATGGTGTAATATTCTGACCTTCGCCTCGTTATCGAATAAACCGAAAGCCATACTTCAAACAACCTTGATTCGAGCTAAAATGTGCGAACTATTAGCCCGGCACCTTTGCGAGGAACCCGAACATTACTTTTTAATCGGTATACTATCGAGTCTCGACAGTATTCTAGATTTGCCGATCGATGAAGCGCTTGGTCAATTACCATTGACGGCCGATGTCGCGATTGCTATTTTGGAAAAAAAAGGATTGGGCGGAGAAATCCTTCAATTTGTGCTCGGTTTCGAACAATGGTTGCCGCAATCGATACACTTTAAGACTTTAACGCCAGCAATGATTAATGATGCGTATCTGGAAAGCATCAACTGGGCAAATCAAATAATGAACAACATCGAATAACCGATTCCGTGAACAAGCTCTTATTTTTATTTTTATTGATGATCCATACGCAGTTACTATCGGCGAGTGAGCTTGAGGCTATCGATATACCGCAAATGCTCGACATGAAAACCAAGCAGAATGCGCTGATCCTCGATATTCGTACAGAAAAAGAATGGGCCGAGACCGGGACCATACCTCATAGCGTAAGGCTGCAATTTTTCGATGACCGAGGCCGATACGATGCCGAACAATGGCTAAGCGAAATGGAAAAATTACGCACTTCACCGAACCAACCCGTCGTGCTGGTATGCCGTTCCGGTAACCGAAGTGAAAAAGCCGGTAATCTCTTGACGCAAAAGCTCGGTTTAGGCAACATCAATCATCTACAAAACGGTATTCAGACTTGGATTCAAGCTGGCTATGCCACCACTCAACATTGCCCTGGTTTACTGGCTTGCAAACAATGACAAACAATCTCAACACCATTACTAACCAAGCGATCGCACTCGCAGGCATCGCCCAAGCAGCCGCTTTAGTCAGGCAATTGGCAACAACCGGCAAATCAGATCCCGATGCAACCGAAGCCAGTATCGCCAGCATTCTTAAAATCGACTCGGATACGGTTGAAGATATTTATGGCGGCTTAGCCGGTATCAAATTCGGATTGGAACAACTCAACCGGCAAATGACCGGTTTCGATATCGCAGATCCCGAACAAGCACGATATGCGGCATCGCTAGTATTTCTTGAAAAACAAGTGTCGAACCGTCCCGATTTAATGGAAGTCATCGGCAAAGGCATCGAAAAAGCCCAACGGCAAAGCGAAACTTTCGGGCTTTTGCACGAAAACGTATTAGCCAACCTCGGCGATATTTATCACAATACGATCAGTACGCTACAACCGAGGATCATGGTCAACGGAGAACAACATTATTTATCGAGACCCGATATCGTCAATAAAATCAGAGCTCTGTTGCTCGCCGGCATACGCTCGGCAATCCTATGGAAGCAATGCGGCGGATCGCGTTGGAAATTTTTGTTCTTCCGAAAAAAACTACAAACGGAAGTCGAAGCACTACTCCAACGAATCTAACGAATTGCTGTATGAGTCATCTAATAATTGCCGAACATTTATACCGTTATTACGGCAACCTTTGTGCGGTGGACGATGTTAGTTTTACCCTGTCTAAAGGCGAAGTACTAGGTTTTTTAGGACCGAACGGCGCTGGTAAAACCACGACGATGCAAATGCTCTGCGGCAATCTTGCTCCCAGCGCCGGACTCATTACTATTAACGGCTACGACATACTCGATAAGCCGAAATCGGCCAAGCTGAAACTCGGCTATTTACCGGATACACCTCCGCTATACCGTGAATTAACCGTCAATGAATTCTTGCATTATTGCGCGAGACTCCATCGTCTAACGCGCGGACATATATCAAAAGCCATCCAAACGGCCAAGGAGCGTTGCGGCCTGCGAGAAGTCGCGAACCGGCTCATCGGCAATCTTTCCAAAGGCTTTCAACAACGGGTCGGCATCGCTCAAGCAATCTTGCACAATCCCGACGTCGTCATTCTCGATGAACCGACAGTAGGGCTCGACCCGATTCAAATCCGAGAAATTCGAAGCCTGATCCGTGAATTAGGCCAAGACCACGGCGTCATTCTGTCCACTCATATTCTGCCTGAAGTCCAAGAGTCCTGTACGCATGTACAAATCATTCAGCACGGCAAAATGATTTTTCACGAAACGATCGAAGGACTCAACCGGCAGATGAAAACCAGCATACTGCAAATCAAAACTCGACGGCCGGCCGATTTCAACACATTGAAAGCAATACCCGGCATATTGTCAGTCGAAGGCCTACCCGGAAACATTACGCGACTACACCACGATAATACGCAAAATCTTAACGAACATATTACCGAAACTGCCGTTCGCCTGGGCTGGGGATTAATAGAAATTACCGAAATAAAACAATCGATTGAAGATGTTTTTGTCAAACTGACCGAATCGAGCCGTCGTAACGTATCCTGATAATAAGAAATTTATTAACGGCATGCTGTGACTTTCTAAATAGAGTCAATATGAGTGTATTCTGGCCTTTATAATGGAGCTCCAGGCTCCACCTCTTTATTGACAGGCAAATAGACACGGAATTTTGTCCCCTTACCTAATTCCGATGCCAAATCGATCGTCCCGCCATGCTCCTTGATGATCTTATAGGACAGCGATAAACCTAGGCCCGTCCCCTGACCGACCGGCTTGGTCGTAAAAAACGGGTCGAATACTTTCCGCCTAACCTCCTCGGACATGCCGCAACCCGTATCTTCAACCTCTATCCATACCCTGTCTTGCCCTTGACCGCCCGTTCTTATCATTATTTTTCCTGATTTTTCGATGGCTTGTGCGGCATTCACCAGTAAATTCATCACGACCTGATTAATCTGAGAACCGACGCAGTTAATCGGTTCAAGCCCACCATATTCCTTGATAATTTCCGCTTTATACTTTAACTCGTTATTCACGATGTTAAGTGTTGCATCGATGCCTGACTCAATATCATGCGGACAGTTTTCGCGCTCATTCATATGCGAAAACTCGCGAAGATTCTGAATGATTGTTCTAGCTCGCACTGCCCCCTCGATCGACTCCTCGATCAATTCGGCTAAATCGACTTTAAAATTATCGTAATCCAATTCTTCTTTAAGCTTCTGGAAAAACAACACATCGGGCTGGTCTTCCGGCAATTGCCGGGAAAACTTTTCGGTCAATTCGAAAATAGACCATACCGACTGTAAGCGATCTTTTAAGCCTTCCAAATTCGCATAGACATAACTCAACGGGTTATTAATCTCATGAACAATACCGGCAGCCAGCAAGCCTAATGACGCCATTTTTTCGGATTGGAATAAAAACGCCTGAGCCTCTTTTAATTCGTTCATACGGCGTTCGACTTCGCATTTTAGCCATGCATTTTGACTTGCCAGTAAGTCGCGCTCGTTTTTTAGCGCTAATTGGCTTTTAACGCGTGCCATGACGATGCCCGGCACAACCGGTTTAACGATATAGTCGACGGCCCCCAATTGCAAACCGAATGCCTCATCGGCATGATCGTCTAGTGCCGTTACGAAAATCACCGGGATTTCGCAAAGTTCCGGTTCGGCTTTCAGTCGACGGCACACATCGTAACCGCTCATTCCCGGCATCATCACATCAAGCAATATTAAATCAGGCATGTGCTCACGCGCCAATTTCAAGCCTTTTTCACCGGATGAAGCAACTTGAACACTATAATCATCTTTTAAAACTCCAGCCATCAACTCAAGATTAGCCGGAATATCGTCGATGATCAGTAGCTTTTTTTTATTATCCATGACGATTTCTCGCGTTGTCAGGCCGAATCAATTGCGGCAATTACTGTGAAAATTCGTGAATTTGCATTCATCGTTGTTTACCAAGCTCTGCTCTCTTCGTTATACATAAATTGTAGGGTACGCTGCGCGTACCAAAGTCGTGCCCTGGCGGCTCGGTTGGCACATGAACATTGCGGGGTTACCATGGTACGCACAGCGTACCCTACGCGGTTAGTCTAGCGTTAGGTGATCCGCTAATGTTAAGTGGCAACAAATGCTATCGAGGTCTCATTGGTTAAGATTGCAAAAGGGTAATTTTTGACTTATGTATAACGATGAGAGCTCTGCTTGGGAAACGACACGGGAAGCGGAGGTTCCGAAACTGCATTCCCAAGCAGAGCTTGGGAATGAGCAAAACTTGCGTAATTTAGGTGCTGGGTTCACGGCATCATGTCGTGCGAGTGACCGCACTCTCCGTCACCAAAGAGCTTTCATTTGCCGTTCTTCATGATCGTTAGGATAACGACAATCCGTCATTATCGTTATCCGGTACTCTTCTCAATATCCGTAAAGCCTCGTCATAATCGAACCGATCAATACACCGATTAAACATCGCAAAACGATCGCCTAAATAGACCCGCAACATCGCCGCCGATTCACGGCTTAAACTGCCGGCTTTAACATTGCTCTCATCCAATAAGCGCTCAAGGTCTTGAATGATGCTCCTCAAGTGTTCGGGATCGACATCAATCGACTCGACATCATCCTGTTCGGTTGCTTCGGGCAAAGACTGAATTGCCTCGACCAACTGTATTAATTCATGTTCGCATACAAGCGCCAATTTCATACAATCGTCCAGTCCGGCATCTGCCCGTAAGGCATTGTCCAATGCTTCCGCACAATCGGCAACAACGCTAGCGCCTAAAGTCGCCGCTACACCTTTAAGAGCATGTGCTAAGCGACGAACGGCTTCGTTATCGCCGGAGGCTAATTGTTTCCGTGCCAGACTCATGTCTTGCCGATGCGATTGCGCAAACATACGTAACAGCCGTCGGTATTTACCGATATCGCCATTGACCATCTGCAGTCCCTTAACCGTATCCACGCCCGGTATATCCCCTAACTCGCTTTGGCTATTCGATTTATCGGACACTAGTCGAGGCTCCTCAAATCGATTATCGAGCTCCGGCAATTCATGTTTAGCGCGCGCCAACCAACGCAACACCACAGTATAAAGCACCTGCGGAATCACCGGTTTGGCCACGAAATCATTCATTCCGGCATCTAAACAAACGCGCCGGTCTTCGTCGAAAGCATTAGCGGTCATCGCTAAAATCGGTAACGGCGCATACTCCGGCTGAGAACGAATCACCCGGGTAGCCGCCAAACCGTCCATCTCGGGCATCTGCATATCCATCAATACCAAATCGTACTGTTTCGACCGGACTTTATCCAATGCAACACGACCATTTTCGGCCGTGTCCACCGACAAACCGACACCATGTAATAATTCCAAAACGACTTCTCGATTAATCGGGTTGTCTTCCGCCACAAGTAAACGCGCGCCCGCATATCGGCGACGCAATAGATCATCGACAGCTTGGGTTGTTTCAACTTGTATCGCCGGCATCACGCCACGCCCGCGACGAAGCCAAGCGGTAAACCAAAAAGTACTACCCTGCCCAATTCGGCTTTCAACGCCGACGTCTCCGCCCATCATAGCCGCAAGCCTTTTGGTGATCGCCAATCCCAAACCGGTACCGCCGTATTTTCGGGTAATCGACACATCGGTTTGAGAAAAAGATTCAAACAATAACGGCAAATGCTCTTCGGCGATGCCGATTCCCGAATCCTGAACTTCAAAACGAACTAATAAGCCTTGCTCGCTCTCTTGTAACAGTTTGGCGCGCAAGGCAATCGAACCTTGTTCGGTAAATTTCACAGCATTGCCCGCATAGTTCAACATCGCTTGCCGTAAACGTGTCGGATCGCCTCTAAGCCAATAAGGAACGCCGTCACTATCCGAAATAACCGACAAGCCCTTGAGCTTGGCTTGATCGGCAATCAACGATTTAATATGATCCAACACGGCCTCGAGCGCGAAGTCGGTTTGCTCCAATTGCAAACGCCCTGCCTCGATCTTGGATAAGTCCAAAATATCATTAATTATCGACAACAAGTGTTGAGCGGAAATCTCGATTTTAGTCAGGCGTTCGCCTTGCACGGGCGACAACGGGCTTTGTTTTAATAAATAAGTCAAGCCGAGAATCGCATTCATCGGCGTGCGAATTTCATGACTCATATTCGCCAGAAACGAGCTCTTGGCCTTGTTTGCCGCATCCGCCGCGGCACGCGCTTTTTCCAGCTCCGCCGTTCGATCGGCGACCAGTTCTTCCAGATGATGACGATAGCGGTCCAATTCCTCGCCGTTATGTTTTTTGTCGGTAATATCCTCTTTGACCGACACATAATGTGTAATACGACCGTCCGGCTGACGCAGCGGCGAAACGATAGCGAACTCGATATATTCGCTACCGTCCTTGCGCCGGTTGATAAATTCGCCTTTCCAAGTTTCACCGCGCCTCATTGCATCCCAAAATTGAATGATCGTCTCACGCGGCGTCTTACCGGAGTGTAAAATTTTAGGGTTACGACCGATTACCTCGTCAAGGCTATAGCCAGTATTCGCCACAAAAGCCTGATTGACATATTCGATCTCGGCATCCAAATTAGCGATCACAATGCTTTCGGGACTCTGCTCGACGGCTTGTGCAAGCTTGCGTAACTGCTCCTCTGTTTGTTTACGCTCGGTAATGTCGCGGACAATACCGGCAGCATACCAATGCCCGTCCAATTCGACAGACGACAGGGAAAGCTCGACCAAAAACTCCTCGCCGTTTCGGCGAACGGCAGGCAATTCCAAAGTACGACCGACAACCGGTCCATCCCCTGTTTGTTTGAAATTCGATAACCCGGCTGAGGCTGAATCATGTAAACGAGAAGGCGCAATCGTAGCATGAAGCAACTTCCCCTTCACTTCGTCTTGCGTATAACCGAATATTGTCTCGGCTGCGGGGTTCCAAATAACTATCCTATCGTCTGCATCCATTAAAATAAAGGCATCCCGAATGTTCTCAACGGCCACCCGGAAACGCGCCTCACTATCGCGCAACTCTTGCTCCATCGATTTTTGCGCGGTAATATCGCGATGGCAGCCATGCTTGCCTAGATAAGCCCCGTTCTCGTCATAGATCGCCTTATTCTGATGACTGATCCAACGGATAGTGCCATTCTTGTGTACGATTCGAAATTCCAAATAGCCCGTTTTGTCTTCACTATCGCTCATCAGATAGTGTCGATATCTGTCCCGATCCTCTTCATGCACAAGCTCGTCCATGAACTTCGAATTCTCAAGAAAGGCATCAGCGGGGTAACCTGTTATTTGCGCACACCCTGGCGAAATATAATTGAATTGCCCATCAGGATCGAGCCAAAAAATACAATCCGAAGAGTTCTCAGCCAACAAACGAAATTTAGCTTCCGACTCCAACAATGCGGCATGCGCCTGTTCCGCTCTAGTTTGCGCCGCGATCGCGTCCTCCATTAAGTTCAACGCGGCAAGACGGGCTAGGCGTTGCTCCTCGAGGGCTTTCGCCTGGCTTTGCTTTAACGCGACTTCGGCTTGTTGCAGAGCGCGATGCTCTTTGACTTCATTCAAAGCGCGATGGATGGACGAAGGCAAGCGGGCAAGATTATCCTTGAGTACGAAATCGCTAACGCCTTGCCATAACAAGTCTACGGCGGCTTCTTCGCCGATCGTACTCGTCACTAAAATAATCGGCAAGTCGCCCCGATGTGCCTTAATAAACTGTAGCGTCGACTGAAAATTCATGCCGGGCACATTATAGTCGGAAAGAACCAAATCCCATTCGTTTTGCAAAGCACGCCACAACTCCGTATTGGAGCTTACGCAAAAACACACAGACGCGAGTCCATGCCTACGCAAATAGCGTTCCAACAACAAAAAATCTGCCTCGCTATCCTCGATGACAAGAATTTTTTGTACGTCATTCATGATGACTCGTTTCCTTCGACCGCAATTTCAGGCAATGAAAAGCAAAACTCAGCTCCTTTACCTGGTTGGCTATTTGCTTCGATTACGCCGCCGTGTCGATTGATGATGCGTTTAACGGTAGCCAAACCGATACCAATTCCGGGAAATTCATTTTGATGATGCAAGCGTTGGAAAGGCTGAAATAAGCGTTCGGCATTTGCCATATTGAAGCCGACACCATTGTCGGCCACACAAAAATAGCGGACGCCTTCTCTATCTCGAGCAAACACTCGAATGCTCGCCGTCTTTTGTTTAGTCGTATATTTCCAAGCATTTTCGAGCAAATTAGATATGACCGATTCGATCATGCGTTTATCGCAATAAGCATTCAGACCTTGTTCGACCCGCACATCGACATGACATCCGGGATTGTTATCGGACAGTTCGGCGAGCACGCGAACCGCCAGCGAAGAAATATCAACCCGATCGCGGCTTAACTCGCCACGGGTATTTCGCGATAACGATAATAAGCCGTCGATCAAATCATTCATACGGCCGGTCGCAACACCGATCTGTTGTAAATATTCTTGTGCCTGTTCTTGCAATTCATTCGCATAGTCTTCGATCAAAGCCCAACTCAAACCATTCAATGCTCGGACCGGAGCTCGTAAATCATGGGAGACCGCATAAGCGAAGCTATCCAACTCTCGGTTCGCCAAGGTCAGTTCGGCGGTTCTTTCCTTTACGCGTCGTTCTAAATCGGCATTGAGTCTCAGTATCTCCAGCTCATTACGCTTTCGCTCGGTGATATCCCGAGCAATCGTTGATAAAGCCACCACTTTTTTCTCTTCATCGAAAATCGGTGAAATAGTCATCGCCACATCGAACAAATTGCCATTCTTATGTAAACACTGTAATTCGTGCTGCCTGACCGATCGCCCCCTACCGACAATTTCGACTAGCATCTGCTCTTGATCGCGCTGTGCGGGCGCCATCAGCGAGAGCAGCGATTGCCCTAGAACTTCCTTTGAGGTATAGCCAAACATCGCCTCAGCGGCCCTGTTCCAATCCGTTATGACTCCATCGTCACTGCCGCCAATAATCGCATCATCGGAAAACTCGACAATAGCCGCACGAAGTATTCGTTCCTTGTGCAAGCTTAGTTCGATTTCAGACTTCGCTTGCCTTAACTCTTCTTCAACCCTTCTTCGTTCGATAATTTCAGCTTGTAATTGCTCATTGACTCGACGCAATTGCGCGGGGCTAGGTAATCTAAGCGCGTCGGGAAGCACATACCAGAGCGACACGGCTGCGCCGATCGAAATCAGAGCGGTAGTCGACTTGAAAATAACATCCAAGCCATACCAAGGTTGCCAAAGTAAGACTGCCCCGATCAGATGAGTCAGTCCGCAAGCCATGATAAACGTGGCGAACATCCACAGTACCCATTGATAGGGAAAGTCCTTGCGTCGTCTCGCGAAATAAGACAACGCGGCCGGCATGGAAAAATAAGCGAGAAAAATCAATGTTTCGCTAACGACATAAGTCATCACTAAAGGCGGCGACCAACTTAAACAATAACCGTGAGGGAGCAATCCCTTTGTTGACAGAAATTGGCTCAATTCATCGATCATGACGCCACCGAATCAAGGCTAAAAAATGGATTGTATTTAACATATTTCAATAGATCCTGGAACTTAATCTAAGATGAGTCGTTAAAGCGTAGCGTAGGTTTTACAATCGGGCGTTCTTGCCGACACGGCCGTAGATAAGCATTTCAAATGGTTAGCTCGCTCTGCCCTTGTCGCTATACCCATCGTAGATCAAAATTCGGCACCGGGGGCCAGTCAAAGGACGCCGTAAACCCAGCACCTAAATCCAGCACCTAAATTCCATAGGTCTTTGGCAATGAATCAAAATCATGGCTTATTTAGGTGCTGGATGAATTATCCAAGACAATTAACCATGGCCAATGGGCTATGGAATTTAGGTGCTGGGTAAATACGTCCATGTAGGCTCTATGCCAGCATCCATGCTGGCAAAGCCTTTGCCAGGCACCCCGGTGCCTCCTTAGGCACTGCCGAAATTTGAAGTGCGAAAGGTATATATTTTATCGGTACGCTGCGCGTACCTCCATGCCGTTAAACACCGAATCCTTACCTAGATCGAACCATAAGGGCTTGTGTTGAAATTGGCAGGGTTACCCTGGTACGCACAGCGTACCCTACAGAGTTCCTGCGCTTGCATGATTTTGCCATCGCGCTGGAGGCCGGCAGCGTATCGAAAAAGAAATGCGCATAACGACAAGCACGGAGCGTGGTGACGATGAATACACTACAACTCCCTCCGGGAGAGTATTGAGGATATCAAAAGCTTAAGTTATTTCACGCTCATTCCTTACCGGTTTCGTTGAACTGCGTATCTTGCTGAGAATTATCGAGAAAAGCTAGCGGATAAGGCGGACTGTGTCCTAGCCGCTTAGAAAGTTCATTGATTTTCTGCTTTAAAGCAATCATCTCGAGCTCACGCCCGACCGCCGCGCGATTAAAACGTTGCAACTCCTGATTACGATCCTCTAGCTCTTCGGTTTGCCGGCGGAGCGTCTCTTCAACGGTCTTACGAGCGGTGATATCGGTATGAGCGATAACCACGCAGTGTTCCTCTGTCTCCAATGGAGTGACTGTCATCATAAACCACCGCTGCCGTTCCGGCGAATGGCAGGCATATTCCAAGTAAAAAACTGGAACACGGTCTTCCAAAACCGCTAAAATTCCGTCTCTTGCCGTCATCGCGCCTTCGGACGATGGGCCGGTGCTTCTGTGACAAACGTCCAAATAATTTACGCCGACATCAACTGAATTAAACGCCTCTCCGGACGCCAGTCCGTTGTCCTGAGCAAAGCGCCGCCACGGTTGATTGACCGCTACAACGATTCCCTGTTTATCCAATACGGCGATATGCGCATTAACCGAGTCCAAAATCGCACGCTTAAACGCTTCGCTTTGCCGCAGAGCCAATTCTGCTTGCTTTCGTTCCGTGATATCTTGATCGAGGCCTCGAAAACCGAGCAATTGACCACCATCATCGAGAATCGGCGTACCGTGAGACATGATACAACGTAAGTGACCGTCTTTGTGCCGGTTCATGTTCTCAATGTCACGAAACGATTTACGATGGGTCTTAATTCCTGCAAACCATTCACGTAGCTTGTCGGCGTCTTCGGAGGGCATAAAATCGAAGGGTGTCTTACCTAGCACTTCATCGGGCGCATATCCAAGCATTTCGAATACGCCGTCGGATGTGTAAATGTAACGCGCGTTTGTGTCGATTTCCCAAATCCAGTCCGCAGAAACATTGGCGATATCGTAAAAACGCCGCTCGCTTTCACGAAGTGCGTCTTCGGCGGCTTTGCGCGCGCTGATGTCTAGAAAGAGCCCTATGACAGCCGGCCGGCCTTGATAGTCGAAGGCACTGCCATGCGCTTCGATATACACAGGACTTCGGTCGCGGCGTAATGCGGTAAAACGGTAATTACTGATCGAGGATACCGTTCCATTGATCAAGCTAGCGATGTTATTGGTGACTTCCTCACGATACTCAGGGCTAATTAAATCGTCGACCGCCAATGTGTCGATAATATGCTGCGTTGAGTCATATCCCAAAATCGATGCAAAAGCAGGATTGATGTAGCGAAATCGATTATCCTGAATGATATAAATACCGGCTAGCGATTGCTCCACCAATGCCCGAAAGCGCTCCTCGCTATTTCGTAACGACTGTTCCGCGTGCTTTAGCTCGCTTATGTCGCGGGAAATCCCGAAGATCCCGATGACATTGCTATCGTTATCGAACAAAGGCCCCTTAGTGGCAAGAAATGTACGTTTTTCGTTCGAAACTTCGAGATCCTCGTAGTAAGTGATGGTATGGCCTTTCTCCAATACGGCCCGATCGTTCGCGATAAGCATTTCGGCCTGTTCGGGCGAAAAAAGCACCGCATCGTCAAGCCCCAAAACATCGACGGCCCTTTTTCCGGTAAAACGCTCCGAAGCAGGGTTAAAAAGCGTATAACGACCTTCCAAGTCCTTTGCAAATATCGCATCGTTAGAACTGTCGGCAATTGCGGCTAATAAACCGAGCGCCTTCAACCGCTCCGCTTGAGCCTGTTGTATTTCTTGAGACTCGGCTAAACGTTCCTGTTGGCGTAATAGAAAGAACCCCGTCCCAATTGTAAATATCGAGATTAAACCGGCAAGTCCCAACCAAGCCGAGTCTTGCATCGTTGCCGATCGTATTGGCGATAATTGCAATAGTTGATTGCCGAAAGATCGATATTGGCTATATGCAAATACGAATAAGAAAACGGCGACAATCAATACCGTCCAATACAAGCCTGTATTGAAATGATTATTCTCGGTATTTTCTGCAATGGTTTCCCGGTCCATCAAGCGGTGCATTAATCGAAAAAGCAGCAACGATGTGACAATAACGAAGACCCAGCCTTTAATGGTGCTGATTAACGCTATTTTATTCGGTTCGTCAATAAGCCTTGATAGCAACCTATCGGAAAAGAATATCCACAATGCTGCGCATAACGCATAAGTCAATACGACACAGATGATTTCAGCCCGGCGGTATCGACGAGACATTTTCTTATACCATTACCGAATCGCTATATCGGTCGGCGATTTCGCAAAACACATCGAAATGCTTCAAAAACACATCGACCATGACCGGGTCGAAATGACTTCCGCTCCCCGAAGCAATAATATCCCTGGCTTCAGCGTAACTCATCGGCGCCTTATAAACACGCGGAGAAATCAAAGCATCGAATACATCGGCCAGCGCCATGATGCGCGCCGAAGCCGGTATGCTTTCGCCGGACAAGCCATCCGGATAACCCGAACCGTCCCATTTTTCATGATGCCAATGGGCTATTTCCTTAGCCAAAGACAAAAACTCGACTTGTCCTGCGGCTTCTTGTTCGGCCATTTCTATCGCTTCGCTACCGATACGGGCATGCGTCTTCATCACGGCCCATTCGTCAGATGTCAATGGTCCCGGTTTTAGCAAGATAGCATCGGGAATGCCAACCTTGCCAATATCGTGCAACGGCGCCGAACGACTTAATAGCTTGATAAATTTATCGGTCAGCACATCGCAAAATCCTGGGGAATCCAGCAAAGCCATGGCCAACTCCTGCACATATCCTTGGGTGCGCAAAATATGATTGCCGGTTTCGGGATCGCGCGCTTCGGCCAGATGAGCGAGAGCCCTGATACTGACTTCCTGTATCAACTCGTTTTCCGCCATACGCCGGGCAATCTCCGCCTCCAACCAGGCGTTTTGATGCGACAAGCGATCGCGCGCTTGTTTAAGCTCTAATTGAATTCGAACGCGCGCCATGACGATCGGAGGCGAAATTGGTTTGGTAATATAATCGACCGCACCGGAGTCCAAACCTTGAAGTTGCGCTTCGTCACTGTCCATCGCAGTCACGAAAATAATCGGAATATCTCGCGTGGTTGAATCGGCTCGTAAATGCTTAAATACTTGATAACCGTCCATACCCGGCATCATCACATCGAGCAAAATTAAATCGGGATGCGGCGCAGTACCGGCAATACGCAAGGCCTTCTCTCCGGACGTGGCAACGCGAACTTGAAATTGAGTTTGTAGCAAATCGCTGAGAACGCATAAATTTTCCGGCGAGTCGTCGACGATCAGTATTTTAGCGTTAGAGTTTTCCGGCATTGACAGGCTCATGGATGAGTGAAAATGGAGTAGAGCGCTAAAAACTTCCAAGCACCTGAAATTTTGTAATTATTCCCCCTCCTAATCGTTCCCACGCAGAGCATGGGAACGAGAATTGAAGGTGACTTAATAGCTACGAAATTTTCGTTAAATCTAACATACAAACGCAAGTGCCGCACAACGATTATGGATATATTTTTTGATCCGATAGGAAGATTGCTTCAACCTAGTGTCTTCCGCATACCGCTCGGCAGCCACTCAGGCGTCATATGGAGATTTCGGCTATAATTTCGTCCTTATCCGCATAAAAATTATTAAATCATTCCGCAGATGCTAACCGATAATCAAAAAGACATTCTCGAGCACTCAAATGTTCAATTAAAACATCTAAACGAAAAAAAACTATGGGCAATCGCCTCGCGCGCGACCGACGAAGCGAAACTCAATGACAAGGAACTCATCGAATTCATCGAGATAGTCAATGCCTTATATCGAGGCGGCGATGCACTGATTAGCGATGCCGAGTACGACTTTACTTTTATCGCCGAACTGAAGCGCCGTCATCCGAACCACCCTTTCGTAACGCGCGTCGAACCGGAATCGGCTTTCGCCGGTAAGACGGTTGAATTACCGGTCAGAATGCTATCGACCGACAAGGCTTATAGCCAGAGCGAAATCGAGAATTGGGCCAAGCGTATCCAAAAAGCGGCCGACGAACTGGACATAGCCTTCGATTCGGTCGTTTTCAAGGTAACGCCGAAACTGGACGGCTATGCAGCCTATGACGACGGCGAACGGCTTTATACGCGCGGCGACGGCAGAAAAGGCACCGACATCACACGCGTCTTCGAGCGCGGCTTACAAGTCGCGGATAATGGCTCCCGCGGACTAGGCGCCGGCGAAATCGTCGTCAGCAAAACCTATTTTCAGCGTTACCTATCCGAGTTTTTCGATAACACGCGTAATTTTCAGGCCAGCGTCATCAAGGAAAAAGAACTGGAGCAACATGCCGAACAGGCCATCAAGGATCGGGCCGCGGTTTTTTTTCCATTTGCCATGCTCCCCGCTTGGCAAGGCAGTTGGACAGAACTTTCCGAGCGCGTCGATGAGATCGTAAAACAAATCTGGCATGCGGTAGATTATGACGTCGACGGCGTAATACTGGAAATTACCGACGAGCGAATAAAAACCCATATTGGCGCCACCCGCCATCATCATCGTTGGCAAATCGCCTACAAAGAGAATGTCGCGACAGCCGAAGTCAAAATCCTCCAAGTCGTACCGCAAACCTCGCGCTCAGGCCGCATCACACCGGTCGTCGAAGTCGAACCGATCCGCTTGAGCGGCGCACTGTTACAACGAGCGACCGCTCACCATTATAAAATGGTCGTCGACAAAGGCATCGGTCCCGGTGCACTGATTAAACTCGCCCGAAGTGGCGAAGTAATCCCCAAAATCGAGGAAGTCATCACACCGGCCGAACCCGACCTTCCGGGACAATGCCCGAGTTGCGGCAGCGAGTTGGTTTGGGATGGCGACTTTTTATACTGCACGAACAATTTCGACTGCCCCGCCCAAGTCAGTCATTCGATAGAACACTTTTTTCGGGTACTCGGCAATAACGACGGCTTCGGCCCGGCAACGATCGCAAAGCTTTACGATAACGATATCCGAACGATCGATAAGATCTACCAACTGAACGCATCGGATTTCGAAGCGATGGGTTTCGGCCCGAAACAGTCGCAAAATCTAGTTGATCAATTGCAGCGCAGTTTGTCCGAACCGATCGAGGACTGGCGTTTTCTGGCTGCGTTCGGCGTGTTCCGAATGGGGCTGGGCAACTGCGAAAAACTGCTCGCGCACTACCGTTTACCGGAAATTTTTTCGTTGAGCGAAGAAGAGATCGTCGCGCTCGAAGGCTTCGCCGAAAAAACCGCCGATGTCGTGCTGAAAGGTTTGAAAAAAATCAAACCGTTGTTCAACCGCTTATATCGTTTAGGTTTTGCATTGAACGAAACCAAAACCCAGGAAATGCCTGAGGGACAAAGCCCTATCGCCGGCAAATCCTTGGTGTTCACCGGCACGATGCAACAAGGCTCGCGCGAGGATATGATTCGCGAAGCCAAAGCAATGGGCGCGAAAGTCGGTAGCGCGGTCAGCGGTAAAACCGACTACCTAGTCATCGGGGAAAAGGTAGGCGCAACAAAATTAAATGCCGCCGAAAAACACGGCGTTCGCATACTGAGCGAAGCCGAATATCTGGATTTAATAGGTCATTAGAATTGCCTGACACCCAGATTGAGCATTTATCGCCGTATTTAGGAACGAGGTTGCTTAATAAGTCTGCGGATATTAAACCTCAGCCGCTTCCGAAGAGAGTGCGGTTGCTCGACCGGCAGGCGTCGGCGGCAGGGCAGATTTTTGCTCCTGCAAAATCTGCATTCATGCCATCCATGGCAATCAGATTCCGCCGTCGAGCCTACAAGGACGTATTCACCCAGTACCTAAATTCCATAGCCAATTGGCTATGGTTAATTGTCTTGGATAATTTAGGTGCTGGGTTCACGGCGTCCTGTCGGGCGAATGACCGCAACCTCACCACCCCGAGAACTTTCATTATCCGGGGTGATGGCAGCTTCTTCATGAACGTTAGGTGACAATAAATGGTATCGAAGTCACATTGGCTAAGACGGAAAGACGCCTTTTAAAACTTATTTATAACAATCAGCGTTCTGCGTGGGAACAATAGATACCCCCTCTTCCCTTCTGGAAGAGGGAATCAAAAGCCTAAGTTAATTCGTACTCATTTTTTAACCGACTTTCACGAGGCTTGGAACATAATCTTCAGGCGGCTCGAAGCCTAACAACGAGATGCAAGTCGCCGCCAGATTCGCAATACCGGCGTTTGGCACTCCGGCCAAACTCGCATGCGCCGCCCCTGAAGGATCGTAAATGATTGCCGGGACCGGATTCAACGAGTGCGCCGTTTTCGGCTTGAACTTACCTTCATCGTCGAGCACAAGCTTACCTGTCTTTTTATCCAACTCACACATGTCGTCCGCATTACCGTGGTCTGCCGAACACACCAGAATTCCGCCGGTCTTTTTCAGCGCCTCGATAATCCTGCCGATACCTTGATCGACGGCTTCGACAGCCACCTTTACCGCATTAACATCGCCGGTATGACCGACCATATCGCCATTCGGATAATTTAAGCGGATAAATTTATATTCCCTGCTCTCGATCGCCTGCACGACGGCATCGGTGATTTCGTCCGCTTTCATACGCGGCGCTTCCTCGAACGGACAGGAATCCGACGGAATTTCCACCCATGTCTCGGTCGGGAATTTGCCGGAATTATTCCCATTGAAAAAATAGGTCATGTGTCCAAATTTCTGGGTTTCGGAAATCGCCAGCTGCTTTACGCCGGCGTTCGACAAATATTCGCTCATCGTACGATCGATCGCGGGCGGCGTTACCAAATAACGCTCGGGCACACCAAGATCGCCGTCGTATTGCATCATACCCGCATATAATACATCCGGTTTCGGACCACGATCGAACTCGGTCAATTCGTCCGCTTCAAAAGCCTTGGTAATTTCCAATGCCCGATCACCTCGGAAGTTAAAGAAGATTACGCTGTCGCCATCGACAATCGGTCCGACCGGCGCTCCGTCACGCTCGATGACGAACGCAGGCAAATCTTGATCCAAAATGCCGGGTTTTTCTTTACGGAAGGTTTCTATCGCTTCCTTCATCGACGCAAATCGCCGGCCTTCGGCCTTCACATGCGTATCCCAACCGCGCCGCACCATATCCCAATTGGCATTATAACGATCCATCGTAATGTTCATGCGTCCGCCGCCAGATGCGACACAATAATCGACGCTGCCGTCGGAATTGATCTCGTTCAAAAAGGCTTCGAAGCGCTCGACATATTCCAGCGCCGAGGTCGGAGGCACATCGCGACCATCGATCAAGGCATGAATTCGCGCCTTTTTAACGCCTTGTGCCTTGGCTTTCCGCAACATCGCTTCCAAATGATTCAGATTGGAATGCACATTGCCGTCTGAAAACAAGCCTATAAAATGTAAAGTCGACTCTTTGTTAATGACGTTTCGAATAAGCTCATCCCAAACCGACTCGGGCGCGAACATAGCCCCGGATTCGATCGCCTTGCCAACCAAGGATGCCCCTTGAGAAAAAACACGACCGCAACCAATGGCGTTATGGCCGACTTCCGAATTGCCCATGTCGCCGTCATCCGGCAAACCCACTGCAACGCCATGAGCACGTAACTCAGTATATAAGGCTTGTTCTCGCAGCCAATCCAAATTTGGGGTCGCAGATTGCAACACAAAATCGCTTTCCGGGTTTTTACCAATTCCTATACCATCCATAATGGCCAATACCAAAGGTCCCTTAGGCCCTGCAAAATCCTTATTCTTTTTTAATTCAATCATTTCAAACTCCTTTAGAGATACGCTAAGACTATTTAATTCGGTTTCAATATGAACATCGATAATGATACGTTAGCTGAATCTATCTGAATCCGCTGATAACTCATAAAGACCGCCATAGCTAACACACTTACCTATACCCATATATGGACTCCTCGTTTATTGCAAGCCAAGTTTTCAAAAATTGATGTCAAAACAGAGATCAAGATTGCAGCCATATATCCGGTCTCTCAACAGAGGCTTTATTGCCTCAGGACTCCTGATGAATCTATCCG
>JAHJSQ010000007.1 GCA_018830325.1 Gammaproteobacteria bacterium | reverse complement strand
GTATACAGATGAAAAATGTTCTTTGCGATATCTAAACCAATTACGCTAGTATTCATCTCGGACTCCTCTTGTTTTGTGTTTTTACCAAGGTGCTATTTGACACCAACACAGTGAGAGGAGTCCATATCATCATCGTAGATTAAAATTCGGCGCCGGGGTGACCGTCAAAGTGCGCCGTGAACCCAGCACTTAAATTCTATAGGTCTTTGGCAATGATTCAAAATCATGGCTTATTTAGGTGCTGGGTGAATACGTCCATGCTCTATGCCAGCTCCATGCTGGCATAGCCTTTGCCGATTAACCCTGCGCCTCCTTAAGCATCGCCGAAATTTGAAGCGCGAAAGGTATAACATGTTCGAAATTGCTCACTACCCGTTGAAATAAAATTTAATAACATGGCCAAGCGAAGTATACCTTGTTTGCTAAGCCGATAAAATTCGGATAGATTGCAGATTGTTAGGTCGCATTAGAGGAATCAATCGATCTTTACACTAAAACTCAATTTTAGGGTCGACCAATGCAAGTTGAAGTGCTTCTGATTTTTTTATTGATTGTAGCTCTTTTTTGTTGGTCGGATGCTTTGTCTATTAGAGAATATGTTTATCTGGCCGCAAGAAAACACTGTGCGGATATGGATGTGCAAATGTTGGACGATTGTGTCGCATTAAGTCGAATGACTTTTAAAAGAGATGAGTTCGGTAAGTTAAGGTTAATGCGTTCTTTCGAATTCGAATTCTCGGCTTCGGGCGATGATCGTTATGTTGGGGTGATAACGATGACCGGTCGGCGAATTGAATCGATTCAGATGCCGCCTTACCGGATGACATAAAATTTACGGCGGTGTGCTAATCGAGTTTTTTGCCTGTTTGTAAGCGGCGGGCCTAGGCTTTTATTTAAAAAGGAAAATTAACAATGATTTTTACAACGACACCGGATGTGCCGGGACGAGAGATTACTGAAAACTTGGGCGTAGTAGTGGGCAATATTGTGCAATCCAAGCATGTAGGGCGCGATTTCATGGCGGCTTTAAAAGGATTGGTTGGCGGCGAAATTAAAGGCTACACTGAAATGTTAGCCGACGCTAGGGATCTTGCCATTGAAAGAATGGTGGCCGAAGCGCAGCGTCGCGGCGCCGATGCGGTGGTTAATATTCGGTTTACGACCAGTGCGATCATGGCGAATGCGTCTGAAATCATGGCTTACGGAACTGCGGTAAAACTCAAATGATTCAGCGTCAACGCATCGATTCCCCTTGTGTCGGTAATTGCTGTCTTGATGACGCCGATGTTTGTTTAGGTTGCTATCGCACGCTCGAAGAAATCAAATCGTGGGGGGTGGTCGATGATGAGGTGCGTATCAAAATTCTTAACAATGTTTCGCAAAGGGCCAAGCAAAAAGTGTATTCCGATCGCGTAAGTTGTTGACTCATGTGTGGAAAATAGGCGTCGAGTAAAAAAGAAGTCGTTTTTGCAAAGCTTATTCGCGGTTTTGGCAGTTGATGATTCAGTAGCCGCTTATGCGCAACGCCATGGAATACGTCTAATGGAAGGATGCTGGGCAGAATCACGTCGAAGAATTTAAATTGGAACCTTATTAAAACCGTGTTATTTAACACAGTTTTAATAAGGTATCTTGCCATCATAGCTTCCGCCAGGTATCAGCGAAATCCTGTGCAGAGATGACAAAGCTTAGCTTTTCACATTCATGTTTCGAGTCGGATGCCCAAATGACCGCTTAAGGCACTGTAAAGCCGAATTCGAATATCAGCTTTATGGATGCATAAAGTACCAATCCGATAGCGGCAAGATATACCAGCAAGCGTATAGAATTATGCTTAAGATTGCCTAAAAGTGTTGGCGCTTTGCCTTCTTTTTTAAGTTGTTCGTACAGTGCTCGTTGGGTCAGCGCGCGCTGCTTTTGATATTGATGCAGCAGGATTTGTGCTTGTTGGAGTTGGGTTTGATCATTAAGCCATAAAGCCGGCATCGAAATTCCCCAGTTACCTGCCGACGTTTCATAAAAGTCGATCGAATGTTCGCTTAGAAGTTCGCGTACTTCCTCGGCCTCGTCTTCTGGTACCCCTCTGAGTGAAAATAGTAAATGCGGCATAGTCTATGGAAAAAATAATGGGTTTATTTGTATTGTATGCGATAACTGTGCGCTCTTTCATTGCTATCAATCTAACTATTATAATTCAATGGCTTAGTTCATGGGCTCTACATTTTATTAGGCTCTGCATTCGGTAAAAGTTGAAAGCTCCCATCGCTACCGGAAACAATTAAAAATTCAAAGTGAATTGTAGGCTACGCTGATCGTACCTGATGTCGGCGCAGAGTGCTTCTATATCCGCAATACAAAGACTGGCTTGCCTCGATCGACACATCCCATACCTTTTATTCTTGGACGGTTTTTTAATCAAAAGGGAGTAGGGCGGAAATGAAACAGTCTGTTTCTAAAAATAAGTCAAATGACGCAATAAAACAGTGTTATTTAACCTATTTTTTTATCAACTCCTTTATGATCGTTTTCCTTATTCTGTAAAATCATATAGTTATAAGTTGGCATTTATTCTGCATATGTTCATGGTACTGAGTTAATTGCCTAATTGTCTACAGAGGTGAAAAAAATGAGTCAAGATTTAACGCGTGTGGAAACTGAAGTCAATGTTGATAACAATGGCGCTCTGTTAGTGGGTGCGGGTTTAGCTGTAGCATCCATGATAGTGTTGCCGGCTTTGGCAATGCGGTTAGGCTTGGGTGCAAGCTTAACTGGTGCATTAAGAATCGCGTTAATGAAAGCATCAAATCGTGCCGCGAGCGGCGCTTATCGATCATCGACAAAAACGGCCGCTTCGTAATTATTCCCTTTGCTAGTCAAACTTCGGCGCCGGAGCGTTTTTTAACGGGCTTCCGGCGCCGAAGTTTGTTTTATGATTAGTTCCCTGCCTTTTTCGGGCCGTTCTATACTTTTCTTATCAAGCAACAACCTTTGTTAAATTAAATTGTTATTAGTTCTCATGAACTTGCTTTAGCCCTTACAGTAAGCGCTTGTTGTGTAAAATTTATTTTGCTAATATCGGCCGATAGGAAATGAAATCAAGAATTCAGAATGAACGATACCAAAAAAGCTTGTGATTTATGTGGTTTAACGGTGGAGACGCCGGGGTTCACGTTGAAAACCAATGAAGGTGATAAAGATTTTTGTTGTGAAGGGTGCAAAGGAATCTATCAAATGCTGCACGAGGATCAAATTCTACCTGAATCCGAAAAGTCCGAGTAAGCCAACTTCTATCATCAATTTAAATAATTAAGGAAAAGATTAAATGAAACATGTGCACGGCAAAACCGCACAACAGGGGATGAATTCCATGTCTAAAGAAATTGTTAAAGGTTCGATGGCCTCCGCCACGGTTCAAGGCGGAAGCAAATTGCTCGGTAAAGCAGCCAAGCATCCGTTATTGGTTTTTGGCTTAGGTGTAGCCGCCGGTTACGTGATCTATAAATACCGTAAGGAAATTATTTCGGGAACCACGAAAGTGGTCGATGCCGGAAAAGATTTTGTTTTGCAACAAAAAGAAAATTTAGAAGATATCGTTGCAGAAACAAAAGAATAATAGCGTATATATACCTTTCGCACTTCAAATTTCGGCAGTGCCCGAGGAGGCGCCGAATTTTTATCTACGATGGGTATACTTCGGCCATATTTTGTTATGGCAAGATTATTTTATTCGACGCTGATAAAGATATAAGCGATAGTGACTGCATTAATCGATAAAAGGGTCGAATAGATCCGCGAATTTGTTTATGCGGAGTATTTAACGGGTGTTCTGTACTGATTTGTCGGAACGCCCGTTTTTGTTTCTACTAAGGCAATGTTTGAATTATGGCTATCCAAAGAAATTTTGTGTTGCGTTATCGGGAGAGCGGGCACGTCAGGTTTCAAATTCCCTCGGAAGCCTGCGATTCCGCAGCGGCTAAAGCGTTGACCGAAAAATTGCTTGAACTCGAAGGAGTTTATCGGGTCGTGCTATATCGGCGGCAACAAAAATTATCGATACGTTTTCAAGAAACGATTTGCGAGTTCGAATCACTCGTCAAGCAGTTGTATCAAATCCTGGCGGATAGTGAGAAAGCGGGGATTTTTAATCCGAAGCCGATGGCCGAATCGAGACTCTGGAAGGGGCGAGCGATTCGTAATAAAGCCAAGCCGGGCCCCCTCAGTTGGTTTAAGCAAAAATACACCGATGCCAAAGATACAGTGCATGCGGCTAAAGTCGTTGGAAAAATCGGTTTAAAAAAACCCAAGGCATTTTTAAGCGATCCTGAAAAAGCCGTTATCGACTTTTTGAACGATATTTTAGTGCTGTTTTTAATCAAGTTACATTGGCAGCACATTACCCAGCAATGGATCGTGAAGCCATTCAAATATCGTTATGAATGGATGGCGATCTTCTATATGTTTTATTTATTGATACGGTCACGTAAAAAATAAATTCTTTATTTCTATGCCGCCTTGTGCGGCATATTTTTTAAATCGCAGCGATTGTTGTTATTCACTGGCTTGATATTACTGTCTAAATCGATATGGATTCCCAAAGCGTGACTTTTAAAAACTTCCGGCTTGTTCATCAATTATCCCGGCGCATTCGGATCGAATCTCCAATACTAAAAAAAGACCAAGAACGGGGTTACATTTTTGAAATCCTTCTAAAAAAGCGATCGGAAATCAAAGCGGTACGTTCAGTTTTTTCGCTGGGTTCGGTTGTGATTGAATTCGACCCGGCCAGTCTACCGAAAAAGAATTTACTGATTTTGATCGATGCGGTCCTGGGCAACATCGCCCATAAACAAAGCATCGACCATCAAGCAAGAAAGAAAGACTTTGACGGTCCCCTGCAAGAAGTCGATCTTGCCGTCGAAGGCATGACTTGCGCGTCGTGCGCTTTGCTAATCGAAATGGTTCTGAAACGCGATCCGGCGATCAAGCAAGCCAGCGTCAATTTCGGTACCGAAACTTTAACCGTCCATGGGCAGCTCGATAAGGATGAAGTCGGTGTAAGAGTGGCGTCGCTTGGTTACAAAACCTATGCGATGGATACCTTGTCGCAACGCAAAATTCTGATTGAAAAAGAACAGCAACGTATTTTGACGGCACGAAGCCGTTTCGTTTGGTCGGGAATATTGAGTCTGCCCGTTGTTGCGGTCGGCATGAGCATGCCGTCGTCGCGCTGGCTGCATTGGCTGCAATTCGGTTTGACGACACCGGTCGTATTTTGGTCCGGCTGGCAGTTTTTCAGCAAGGCTTTTCGTTTGGCGAAACACCGAGCGGCCAACATGGATTCATTGATAGCATTGGGCGTCGGTTCCGCCTACGGTTATAGTTTGCCGGCGTTGTTTCGAAACAGAGGTCACATTTATTTCGAAGCGGCCGCCGCGATCATTACCTTTGTCTTGTTGGGGCGCTATCTCGAAGAAAATGCGAAGGGCAAGGCCGGAGAGGCGATCCGAAAATTAGTCGATTTGCAGCCGCAAACCGCGACGTTGTTGCGCGACGGCGAAGAAGTCACGATCGATGTCGACGATATCGCAATCGACGATATTTTATTGGTGCGTCCAGGTGAAAAAATACCGACCGACGGCCAAGTGATTCATGGCGTTTCGACGGTCGACGAAGCGATGGTGACAGGCGAAAGTTTACCGGTCGTCAAGGAAGTCGGTCAAAAAGTGATAGGAGGCTGCGTCAACGGCAGCGGCGTATTGAAGATACGTGCGACTGCGGTCGGTATGGACACCGTGCTGGCCGGTATCGTACACATGGTAGATCAGGCTCAGGCAGCCAAATTGCCGATTCAGAAACAGGTCGATAGAATCTCGGCGGTGTTCGTGCCCTCGGTCATGGTTTTTTCAGGCTTGACGATGGGCGGGTGGTTGCTGGTTGGTGCGCCGTTCGCGCATGCCTTCGGTAATGCGATTACCGTGTTATTGATTGCTTGCCCTTGTGCATTAGGCTTGGCGACTCCGGCGGCAATCATGGTGGGTACCGGCCGCGCGGCGCGCGAAGGTGTTTATATCCGCAACGGCGAAAGTCTGGAACTGGCGGCTAAGCTCGATGCGATCGTGTTCGATAAGACCGGCACGATTACCGAAGGTAAACCAAAAGTCAGCGAGTGGCTCAATATTTCCGGAATAGACGATGAGGAAGTCCTGATATTGGCTGCGTCGGCAGAAAACAATTCGGAGCATTTTCTCGGTAAAGCGATCGTAGACTATGCCAAAGAACGTTCGATGATCCTGCAGGAATGCAGTCATTTCAAGAGCGAAACCGGACGAGGCATATTAGCCGAAGTCGGGGGGAAAAATTTATTATTGGGCAATAGAGGGTGGTTGGTTGACCAAGGTGTTTCGATCGATGCTTTATCGAAAACGGCCGGCGAATATGCCGGGCAAGGTAAGACGCCCGTGTTTATGGCGATAAACGGAAAGGAGTCGGCGGTTTTCGGTATTGCCGATAAGCCGCGGCCACAAGCGGGCAAAGCGATCGCACGATTGAATAAAATGGGTGTACATACACTGATGGTGACCGGCGATACCGAAAAAACGGCTAATTATATAGCCGCAAAAGTTGGTATCGAAACGGTTGTCGCGAACGCCAAGCCCGAAGACAAGCTCGCGATTATTCACGAATTCCAGCAACAGGGTCGCCATGTCGGTATGATCGGTGACGGCATCAATGACGCGCCGGCACTGGCGGCGGCCGATGTCGGTTTTGCGATCGGTAGCGGCACCGATATCGCGATCGAGTCGGCCGATATGACGCTAGTCAGCGGCGATATTACCAAAGTAACCGATGCAATCGAACTTAGTACCGATACGATTCGCATTATCAAGGAAAATTTGTTTTGGGCGTTCGGTTATAACACGGTCGCGATTCCGGTCGCGGCCTTGGGTAAGCTTAATCCGATGATCGCCTCGGCGGCGATGGCGCTGAGTTCGGTGTCCGTGATCGTCAATTCGTTGCGCTTGGGTAAAAAATAGGATTTCAAATGGATCATTCGACAATGGATCACGGCATGCATCATATTGCTGCGGCCGGCGGTTTCGACTACAGTCTGGCGTTCATGGCCGGATTGTTGGGCAGCGGACATTGTTTGGGAATGTGCGGCGCATTGGTTTCCGGTTACTTCATGAAATCAGGACCGTCCAGAAGCTATCTCCCATATTTCGCCTATCAACTCGCGCGCATTTTCGTTTATACGATGGTCGGCTTCGCCGCTGCCTCGCTCGGAGTCGTGTTGGTTTCGAGCGGTCTGTTCGGCAAATTGCAAAGTCTGCTGCAAATGGTGATCGGCGCAGTCGTGATCCTTTTGGCTTTGGGTATTCTCGGTTGGATACCGTTTCAAGGCTCGATTCGATTGATTCCGATGAATGTGTTACGCAAGGGCTATGCATCTGCCAGCACCAAAGGTCCGGTCGTCGGCGCGCTGATTGCCGGGTTGTTGAACGGTTTGATGCCGTGCCCATTGACGTTTGCAATGGCCGTTAAGGCTACATCCGCTACAACCATTGCCGAGGGCGGATTGTTGATGCTGACTTTCGGTGCCGGAACGCTGCCGATGATGCTGTTCATCAGTGTCGCGTTCGGTAAGATGAGTGCGCATTTCAGAGGCTTGATGTTGAAAACGGCGGCCTTGATCATGATCGTAATGGGTTCGAATACGATCTATATGGGACTGTCTTTCTATGTTGAGGAACATCATCATCACCGCGATTTCTTGCATGATTTGAAAGATAGAATTGATGAATTGATTGTGTTTTTAACAGAATTCGTCGACTATCTCGGCACCATGGTTAATAATGTGCCGGGGGCATAAGACCGCTTCTATAAAATACAGCACTCATCGTCTAAGCCGGGAAAGCCAGGTGACAATTAATCGTGTCGGGGTCACATTGACTAAGATGGTATCTAAGATTTATACATATCGCTTTGAGGTACATTGTTGGCCATCCTGCGCGATGACAAAAGCACGCAAATGTTGGAGCGCCGGAGGGTACGCTGTGCGTGCCATGGTAACCCCACCAAACTTAACACAAGCCTTTATGGTTTGATCAGGGTAGTTAACGGCATGAAGGTACGCACAGCGTACCCTACATTTCTGTATAACAACGAGCGCTGGAGCGTAGGAACGATAGGGAGATGTGAATAATTACCTTGCAATTTGTCTAAGCCGAAGACACTTCGCTCCCGAATTTTCGGACACAAAAATAACCTGTTTGATAATGATTCAAAGCGTCAGCCGAACATTAAACCGAATAACGAAAAGCCATCAGCCTCAAATTAAGCGGCTGAATTATTATTGGCGCTTGTTTGGTACCGGGTTCAGTTTTTTTACCTTCGGCGCCGGCGGATTCTTGTTATGGGTTTTGGTTTTTCCGGTGTTGTCGATCATTCCAGGAACTCACGAGAGTAAGATCCGCCGGGGCCAACAAGTCGTTCATTACAGTTTTTACGCATTCATCGGCCTGATGCATCGCATCGGCGTAATGACCTACAAGATCGAAGGGCTGGAAAAACTCAATAGGCCCGGGCAATTGATCGTTGCCAATCATCCGACATTGGTCGACATCGTCTTTCTAATCAGCCGAATCAGCCAAGCCAGTTGCATCGTCAAGGCCAGTCTTTGGCGCAATCCGTTCATGCGGGGGCCGATCCTCAATGCCGGCTATATCAGCAACGGCGACCCTGAAATCATGATAGACGAATGCGTGCAAAGACTGCAGTCGGGCGGCACAATGATCATCTTTCCGGAAGGCACCCGCTCGGTGCCCGGAAAACCCTACCGGTTTCAACGCGGCGCGGCTAGCATCGCAATACAAGCGCATGCGATCGTAACGCCTGTGACGATGTCCTGTTATCCCAGTACGCTGACCAAGGCCGAAAAATGGTATCAAATTCCCCGCCGGCGCTTTCATCTTGCAATGCACGTCGGCGAGGATATCCCGATGCAAGAATTCACTTCGCTTCAGCCCCGGTCCATTGCCGTGCGCCGCTTCAATAGCTATTTGCAGGATTACTTTACACGGCAACGAGTGCTCTCCGAGCAAGATGGAAAATAACGAATAAAAAACATTATGGCTTCCATGCTCCCTCTGGCACGGGGGCGCTTCAAGGATCGCTTCTACCTAGCTGAAGCTAATGTGGGAGCGATGCCTGCATCGCGACTTTCGAAGCCACTAATGCTGAATAGTCAACGACTTAACCTAATGGCAGTAAACTCTAGGATGGGTAATCGTTTACCGTCGGGTATGAAAGGTTCTTATCTATAACGACAAGCGCTAGCGCCTGAGACCAATGAGAAACGCAGCTCTATCTTCACCATCAGTCATCCAAATTCGCTCCCATGAAAAAACTATTAATCATCATCTCTTTATGGATTATTGCGATGCTTGCCGCAGCAAATCCTGCATTACAGAAATGGGCCAAAGTGACAGAGCCTGCGCCGGCCCGCGGTATTGCGCAAAGTATTGGCGACTATACGGCCGGGTGTATTCGTGGTGCGGTATCGTTGCCGTTCAGGGGTGAGGGGTATCAAGTGATGCGTTTGTCACGCAAACGCTATTACGGCCATCCCGACTTGATTCAATTCATCGAAAACATGGGGCGTGAAGCCATGGCGCAAGGCTGGGGAACTCTATTGATCGGAGATTTGGGACAGCCTCGAGGCGGCCCGACTTTGACCGGACACCGCAGCCATCAAACCGGTCTCGATGTCGATATCTGGTATTTAATATCGCATAAGGCTACCTTGCGATCATTGACGATGGAAGAACGGGAAAAATGGAGCGCTCCGTCAGTGGTAAGGACTGCCATCGACCGCATCGATGATGCCCAGTGGACGCAGCGCCATGATCGTATACTCGAAACGGCGGCGCGCATGCCGGAAGTCGAACGGATTTTCGTCAATGCCGCGATCAAGCGTCATCTATGCGAAAATTCGGCCGAACGCGATTGGCTCGGAAAGATTCGCCCGTGGTGGGGGCATCACGATCATTTCCATGTGCGCTTGAAATGCCCGGAAAGCAACCCCGATTGCCGAAGCCAAGAGCCTATCCCTAAAGGCGACGGCTGCGATGCAACGCTCGACTGGTGGTTTACCGCCGAAGCGAAAACACCCGCAGCACCGGCGGCCCCGGCCAAAGCGCCGGAATTGCCCGCTTTATGCGAAGCTATGTTGAATGATTGAAACCAATGAACGGCTACTCCCTTTATACTCAAAAAATAGCTAACTTTATGAAGGTATGGGGTGTGGCTAGCGAGGATGTCGGCAGCAGGGCAGATTTTTGCTCCATGCAAAATCCGCATTCACGCCATCCCCGGCGTTCGATTGCTGCCGTCAAGCCCCCATGGATGGGTTTACCCAGCACCTAAATTCCATAGTCCATTGACTATGTTAAGTATACCTTTCGCACTTCAAATTTCGGCAGTGCCTAAGGAGGCATCGGGGTGCTCGGCCCCTCACCTAACGCTAGGTGAGGGGCCAGCATGGAGCTGGCATAGAGCCTACATGGACGTATTCACGGCGTCCATTGACGGCTACCCCTGTGCCGAATTTTGATCTACGATGAGTATATCTGGGATAATTTAGGTGCTGGGTGAACGGCGGTCCTCGATAGACACATCCCATACCTTATATTTCTTCGACGGTTTTTCGATCAAAAGGGAATAAATAGCGTGAGAAACTATGCATCAAGAATTCTGGCTTGAACGCTGGCAACAAAATCAGATCGGTTTTCATAGTGAAAGCATCAATCCGCATTTAGAACAATATTGGCCGGCATTGCATATCGAAGCGGGAAGCCGGGTCTTCGTGCCGTTGTGCGGAAAGAGTAACGATATGCTGTGGCTGCTCGCGCAAAACTATCGAGTTATCGGCGTCGAACTCAGTCCCCTGGCAGTCAACGCGTTTTTCACCGAGAACAAAGTACCGGCAACCGCAGGGCATAAAGACAATTTCGAAGTGTGGGAAAACGATGATCTGTGCATTTATTGCGGCGATTTTTTTCACCTGAGAGAGGACGATTTAACGGGGGTTGATGCCGTTTATGATCGGGCCTCGCTCGTTGCGTTACCTCCGGAGATGCGCGCGGATTATGCGGCGCATATGAAACGCTTGCTTAAAACCAGCACGAAAATATTATTGGTGGCATTCGATTATCCACAGCAAGAAATGGACGGGCCGCCGTTCAGCGTGCAATGCCAAGAAGTAGAAACGCTGTATCGGGATTGGTGCCGGATCGATTTACTGCACACCGAGGATATATTGTCTAAAGAGCCTCGTTTTCGGGAAAGAGGCTTAAATCGTTTGCAAGAACAGGTCTATGTCTTGACGGTTTTATAATCCACCGTCAAATGCGTAAGCGCCGATATCGAGCGGGTCTTGTTGCCGACGCGCTTCTCGGTTTAGCGGATGGCGATATTGAAACTCCGGACGAAGCGAAACGCCGATAGAAGGCATGCCCGGAGCGGAGCCTCTTCCTATCGCCGGAGAGCTGGGCAAAAGACGATAATCGAAAGCGTTACGATCGACAAAACCGCCGTCTTCAGTCGTCAGGTTGTGGCGTTGCCGCCCGGACCCTTGCAACGGAATAACGTTACCAACCAGTAAATTATTAATCGAGACCACTTCGACGTTTGCGTGATTGTGAATGAACACGCCGCGGCTGCGATCATTGACGAAAGTGTTGTTCACCGCATAGAGGTTTCGATCCGAATTGCCCCGGCTGTATTCTCCGGCATAGGAAATGGCCGTCCAATTATCAGAACCGGGGCTTTGCCGCAGAGCATTGCCGATAATGAAAGCATCGCCGCCGTTCGGTAGGTCGATCAAATAACTCGACGCGCCTTGCTCGTCGGTAATGCGGTTGTAAAGTAGATAATTTTCCCGCGCCCGCGATTTAACGTTATGACCGGTTACGGCATCATGGATGTAACAATTACGCAGCGTAAAGCGGCGAATAGCGCCGATATAAATGTTATGCCCCAGCTTGCCGTGGCGGCGGTAATCGACCGTATTATCATTGAATTCGGAACCTTCGATCACAATATCGCTGCGCGGATTCGAGCCGGTCAAAATCCCCATTTGGTTATCATGAAAATGCGCATTGCGAACGTTCAAATGCGTTCCTTCAAAGCGTATGCCTGCCCCATTCAAATCCGCCACAGCCGCACCGGAAAATTCGATGTTTTCGACAGCGACATTATTACCCTTGATGACCCAAATGGCTTTGCCTTCGGCGGACTTTCCGTTGGCCTGAAGATGCGCCCGCCCTCCTGCGCCTCTCAATTTCAGTCGATGCTGCCGCCAAACCGCGACATCACCGGAATAGATGCCGGCATCAATTACCACTGTGTCGCCGTTCTTGGCGATTCTTGCCGCATCACTGGGTTGCTTCAAGATTCGCTCGGGGCCGACCGACAATGTGACGCTCACACTTATGGCTGGGCAGCAGAGCAGCAAGGCAAAGATGGTCGGAATGAATATTTTCATGATGTTTTCAATTCGGTGAATGACGGCGCGTCCACTGTGATTGGAATTTAATCTAGGAACCTAAGGAACGAGCATGAAATAACTTCGACAAATGCTGAAAGGAGGGGGCGGTGGCTCGATTGACAGGCGTCGGCGGCAGGGCAGATTTTTGCTCCTGCAAAATCTGCATTCATGCCATCCATGGCAATCAGATTCCGCCGTCGAGCCTACATGGACGTATTCACCCAGCACCTAAATTCCATAGCCCTTTGGCTATGATAACTATCTCGAATAATTTAGGTGCTGGGTTCACGGCGTCCTGACAAGCGAGTCGCCGAACCACCATAATGCCTAAAACTTGTAAAAGTAAATTTGTGCATATTCCTAAAGAAGATAGTAAATCCACGAACGTACGAAATCGATCTGTCGATTATCCGAAGAAGAGTTGGGTATAGGAGCATCATCAATGATATTACTCGGGTATGTTTCAATACAATTTGCTATCTCCATAACATAAACTTTGCTATATTTCTTCCAACTAGTTCACAGAGGAGAGTATTCCGCGCCCAGTATCTTAATGTAGCATTTGGACTTATAACAATACCAACAATAAGCTTTTAAGCAGTCCGGGGAGATTTAATCATGACACTATCAAAAAAATTAGGCGCCGAATTCATCGGCACATTTTGGCTGGTTCTCGGCGGTTGCGGAAGCGCCGTACTTGCCGCAGCCTTTCCCGAAGTAGGCATCGGTCTTACCGGCGTTTCCTTTGCTTTCGGTTTAACAGTATTGACCATGGCCTATGCCATCGGTCATATATCAGGCTGCCACCTTAATCCGGCCGTTTCGATCGGCCTGTGGTCCGGCGGACGCTTCTCGGCTGGCGAACTCGGGCCTTATATCGCCGCGCAAGTGTTAGGCGGAATTACCGGAGCGGTCGTGCTTTATATTATCGCGACAGGTAAAGCGGGATTCGATGTAAGCGGCGGATTTGCATCTAACGGGTATGGAGAGCATTCGCCCGGCGGTTATAGTTTGACGTCTGCATTGACTACAGAAGTAGTCATGACTTTCATGTTTTTGATCATCATTCTCGGTGCAACCGATAAACGGGCGCCGGCCGGTTTTGCTCCGATTGCAATTGGGTTGGGTCTCACGCTCATCCATCTAATCAGCATCCCGGTTACGAATACCTCGGTCAACCCGGCTCGCAGCACAGCCGTCGCAATTTTTGTTGGCGATTGGGCGGTCGCGCAACTATGGTTGTTCTGGGTTGCTCCTATCGTTGGCGCCGGTCTTGCGGGATTGTTCTACCGCTGGCTCGGGAGCGAAAAAACCGCCGAATCTGAAGATAAGTCGTGGGTTGAATTGCCGGAAGGTTGAGAATCAATACATAAAATAAAAAGGTTCCCTAAAGGACATGGAGTGCCAAGGATGGTAGAGTTTCTATCACATGCCGATGCCGGCAACGCTGATCCCTCCTTCTAACAGGCGATCTATTGTCAGTCATCAAGGCGACATTTCCGCCGTTTCGTAAATACTCGAAATGGGCGAAAAAAGCGAAAAAAGGGTCAGGTTAAATTTAAATTATTAATTCATTTTGCAAAAGCCAACATTAACAACATCAAAAGGTCGGCTATACGGCGATAAGCGCGTTAAAAAATAGATTGGCTGCCACCAAAATCTGAAGATCCAATTTTTTGGTTTGTTGGCAATTGTTTCTGTGGAAATCTGCAAGCGGAACTGGCAGGGGCACCCATAAGACAGGACCTGTTATTTGTTATACCGAGCGCTACAAGACTCGTAATGAAAGCTTGGTGGACGCCTAGAAAAATTTGGAAAAAGGGAAGGATCAAATGCAAAGCCTGACCTGACTCTATCCTTTACTTAGGACCGGTTTTCCTCAGTAGTTCATGCCCCAGAAAAACTCGACCCTCAGAAACAATCTATCGTCCTGTTATTGTTATCAGAATGCTGTTGCGCCGAAATGAAAAATAGTTATTTTTTGCCTTTCTGTTGGTGGTATTTTACTTTTTTCGGCATATAAAAAGTCTTTTTTAGGAGGCTGTTTTTTGTTTTATGTGGTGCATAATTGATGCAGCATGGGTGCGTGGTAGATTCTTGAAGGGTCAGATAATGGTAAGACAAAGCATATCCGTAACAGAGCCGAACGATGAGTGGTTGAAGGCTCAATCGCTAATGCAGAATACCGTAGTAAAAGTGAAGTGATTAACGACCTAATTTGGGGGGCGTGGCGACAACAGCTTGAAATTGATCTGAACTGATTCAGGCTGAACAGAGCGGTTTTACCGATTAGAAACCAGAAGATTTATTAAATAATTTTAAGGAAGAAGCGCGTCGAGAAGGGCTCTTATAAACTCTCTAAAAAATCCCGCAAAAAAGGGGGGGCAGGTTCTGAGGTATCCCTGCGAAATAGCCAAATAAAACGATTTGCTATGGCTGAAAATTTATAGATATATTGATTTTTTTCATCGTTCCTACGCTCTGCGTTAATCGTTATACATAAGTCCGGTACACTTGCTGAACAGAGCTTATCGAATAACTGGGAGCGTTGATGTTTGATAAGTCTGTGGATATTGATCGCCAGTGGCTTTCCTTCGCCTAGCGTTAGGTAGGGGACGACGAAGGCGGCGATGAACGCTCTGTGGGAGCGATACCCTGATCGCGATTTCGAAGTCGAGATTGTTAAGTGACAATAAATGGTATCGAGCGTTTTGTGGGGGTACCTTAGGGTCAGGTTGAATTATTAATTCAACCTGACCCCTTTTTGTGCCGAGTGGGATCGCCCGGAACAGTCCGGAAGGATTGGTTCGATACCGAACCGGAGGCGCTGGAGGCCGCTGAAAAAGTTTTCGACGCCAAGAAGAAAAAGGGGTGCCGGGTTCTCATTGAGAATCTAAGGGCGCCTTTACAACGTATGGTCTAAGATGACATGCGAACCGCACTGAACCGAATCACTATTATGGCCACCACAGAAGCATTCACCGTCCGAACCGAACCCGATATTGTTCACCAGCTCGGCCACATTGCCGAGTCACTAGATCGGTCACGCAATTACATCGTCAATCAAGCGCTGAAGGAATACCTATGGCGTCACGCTAATAAGAGTGAGAGGTTCAATCAAGGCAAAGTAGCTGCCGATTATATCGAGTTGCCCGATGACGATGAGATCATACGCAAAATAGAAGATCTGATCGAACGGAAAAAAAGGGGAAAAGTGTGACACTTAATTTCTTGTTGGCCTAAATAAAAGAGCGCGTTGCCGTTTTGACCGGTACCCAATACATTTTGCCGTATCGAGTGCAAGGCCAACAGATTCAGATTTTGGCGGTGCTGCATACGGCAAGACAGTGGCTGGATAAATTTTAATGATGGAAGGAATGACATGGCAAAAGCCAAAAAAGAACAAAAACCAGAAGCCCTGGAAAAACAACTCTGGAAAGCGGCGGACAAACTTCGCAAAAACATCGATGCCGCCGAATACAAACACGTCGTTCTCGGACTGATCTTTCTCAAATACATTTCCGATTCCTTCGAAGAGCATTTTGCCAAGCTACAAGCCGGCGAAGACGAATATGCCGGCGCCGATCCCGAAGACAAGGACGAATACAAAGCCGAGAACGTGTTCTTCGTTCCTCCCGAAGCCCGTTGGTCATTCTTGCTTGCCCAAGCCAAACAGCCGGAAATCGGCAAGTTCATCGACGCCGCGATGGATGCCATCGAAAAGGAAAATCCATCATTGAAAGGCGTTTTGCCGAAAGTCTATGCACGGCAAAACCTCGATCCTACCAATTTAGGCGGATTGATTGATCTGGTCGGTAATATCGCGTTCGGCGATGCCAAAGCCCGTAGCGCCGATGTCTTGGGGCATGTGTTCGAGTATTTTCTCGGCGAATTCGCGCTCGCCGAAGGCAAACAGGGAGGCCAGTTCTACACGCCGCGCAGTATCGTTGAATTATTGGTCAAAATGCTCGAACCGTATAAAGGTCGGGTACTCGACCCCTGTTGCGGCTCGGGCGGCATGTTCGTGCAATCGGAAAAGTTTGTCGAAGAACATCAGGGCAAGATCAACGACATTTCGATTTACGGACAGGAAAGCAACCAAACCACTTGGCGGCTGGCCAAGATGAATTTAGCCATTCGCGGCATTGATAGCTCGCAAGTCAAATGGAACAACGAAGGCTCGTTCTTGAACGATGCTCATAAAGACCTGAAAGCCGATTTCATCATCGCCAATCCGCCGTTCAATGACAGCGATTGGAGCGGCGATTTGCTGCGTAACGATGGGCGCTGGCAATTCGGTACGCCGCCTGCCGGTAACGCCAATTTCGCCTGGCTCCAGCATTTTGTTTATCACCTATCGCCGACCGGCAAAGCGGGGATCGTTCTGGCCAAAGGTGCGCTAACCAGTAAAACCAGCGGCGAAGGCGAGATAAGAAAAGCGCTGATTGAACAAGGCAACCTGATCGACTGCATCGTCAACCTGCCCGCCAAGCTGTTTTTGAACACGCAAATACCGGCGGCGCTGTGGTTTATGAACCGGGCGAGAAACAACGGCCACCCGCGTAAAAACGAAATCCTGTTCATCGATGCCCGCAACCTGGGGCACCTAATCAACCGCCGCACCCGCGAACTCTCGCACGAAGACATTCAAAAAATCGCCGATACCTACCATGCGTGGCGCACTGGTGAAGGTGAGTATGAAGACATCAAGGGTTTTTGCGCTTCCACGCCGATTGAGCGCGTCAAGGAATTGGATTATGTTTTAACTCCTGGGCGCTATGTCGGCCTGCCGGATGAAGCCGACGATTTCGATTTCAAAGAACGCTTTACCGCATTGAAAGCCGAGTTTGAAGCGCAGTTATTGGAAGAAGCGGCGCTCAATCAAGCCATTGCCGAGAATTTGACGAAAATTATTATTTGAGGTTTAACCGATGACCATGCAAACACAAAATCCTAATGTCGCACATAGTTTGTATGTGCTTTATGAAACTTTGTCGGATGAGGCGCAACAATTATTTTTACAAGAATTATCAACTAAACAAAGGCATAAGGTAGAATCTGTCTTGAAGAAAAGTTCATGCGATCCAGATATGTTCGAATCCGCATTGTTATCGGAATCGGCTCTGGCGGAGGATTGGCTTAAAGCGGAAGAGGATACGGCATGGCTGAAAATATGACTCAACCCGTAACTGTTAATATCGACGGTTTGTACCAAGATATCAGGCAACTCATCGAAACGACCCAGTCCCATGTTGCTTCCCAAGTCAATCAAGCCTTGGCGCTAACCTATTGGCAGATCGGCAAAACCATTAAAACGGAAATTTTGCACGATGACCGCTCCGAATATGGCCAAGCCACGCTTAAACAATTGTCGCAACGCTTGCAACAGGAATACGGGAAGGGCTTTAGCTATTCCGGCCTAATCCGTATGACCAAGCTTTACACCTAATCTATCGGACTACGAAAAAGTTGCGACGCTGTCGCAACAATTGAGCTGGTCACATTTTGTCGAACTCATCAAAATCAAAATAGAAAACGAACTCAAGCGCGGTTTTTCCACTCGCTTGTGTAGTGAAGCGCGTTGGTCGGTGCGCACTCTGCGCGAACGTAAGTATTCAGACCCCGTTGGCAAATTGCCGCAATTCAGGCGGTAATTATTGGCCTCCCCCTTTGAAAAAGGGGGATTGAGGGGGATTTATTTTAAAAAATCTCCCCTAACACCTCTTTTTTAAAGAGGGGGCTGAATACTTACGCGCGAACTGTTTGCTTTAAGGCCGGTATGCATTCCCACGCTGGGGCTTAGAAACGAGCGCACAAAACCAAAAATATTCAGGATTAAACCATGATGCGTATTCTGATTAATTTGAACACTGATTCTGGACGAACTTGAACACCTAAAACCTAACGCATCGGTGGACGTGAATTTTTACGCCAAGTGTTCAACTTGAGTCAAGGAATTCATTTTTTTTCGCATCGATTCTCCTT
>JAHJSQ010000031.1 GCA_018830325.1 Gammaproteobacteria bacterium | reverse complement strand
CTCCTTGCAATGCGCAAAATCCACGCTGCGCGCACTGGACTGCCCAAAAGACCACAATTAAATCTGGTCTGCACAATTTCTATTTTTAGACGCTAAAAACCTGTCAAGCTTTTTTATTTATTTTATGGGGCGAGTAGTTACTTTTAAATTATATTAAAGGATTTCTATTGCAAATCGCGGCGGGATAGCCTGGACTCAATAAGGCTCTCGCAGGATATGATTGAAACAACAGTATTATAAATAATGCCCAACTGAATCCTGAATCGCCATTCCGATTATTTTTTCAATAACTTACGACCTATAAATGTTAAGAATAGGCTCCCGGGAACCGAACTGCCTAAAACTTGCCCATACTCAATACAAAACCATCTATAATTTATTACAAATTACGGGCGTAAAACGCTTTCCGTACTCTTACTCATTCATGAATCTCATTGTGCAACTGATTATCCCATTTATTTTACTTTTTTTATCGATGCCGTCGGTTGCCGCTGATTTAACGATCGACTCGGCCTCAGCATCGGTTCCGGTAAGCACTATAACTTTGAATCCAGAAGAACAAAAGTGGCTGGAAAAGCATAAAAAAATCCGAATCGCTTTCGACGGAGACTTTCCTCCATTTAGCTTTGTCAATGATGAAGGCATTGTCGAAGGTGTCGCCGTTGAAATCATTAGCCTACTAAGCCGGCGACTAGGCATTGACTTCGAAATTTATCCGCACACCGAATGGAACCGAATTTACGAAGCAGCCGTCGCAAGAAAAACCGATGTCGTGGCAACGATGGTTAATAGACCGGAGCGTCGTACATGGTTTTTCTTTACTCAACCCTATCTCAACAAATCGCTAGTCATCATTGCCCGAAAAGACAATTTCACCATCAAGCGCCGCACCGATATCGCCGGCAAAAAAATCGCCTTAGTCGACAATTATCAATATGTCGACCGAGTTCGCGAAGAATTTCCTTCGATCAAAATACATGCGGTCGAATCTTTCCTCGAAGGACTTAAAGCGGTTGCTAACCGACAAGCGGATGCCGCAATCACTTTTACCGGAACAGGTCATTTTTTAATCGATAAACACCAACTCAATGATCTTAATATAGCGGCGTTCTATGATCACAACAGCGCAAACGAAAGTATTGCGATACGTAAAGATTGGCCGGAATTGGCTTCGATATTACAAAAAGGGCTCGACTCGCTCAGCTCCGATGAAAAACAGGCGATCTTCGAAAAATGGGTACCCAAGGTTGAAACCGTAGTCACCGACTATGTGCTGATCGGAAAGATTATCGTTGCATTCGCATTCGTGCTACTCATCATGTTGCTTTGGATTGTTCAAGTCCGGAGACAAAATCGCCGTATCGAACAATCCAAGGATGAAGTGTTGCTCGCCAATCAACAGTTAGTCAATCTACAAAACGAACTGGAAAACTTAGTCGAGCAACGGACTGCCGAACTTAAAGCCAGCGAACAAAAATACCGTAGCTTAGTCGAGAATCTGCGCCATGAATATTTTTTCTATCGTCAAGACCCTTCGGGATTACTGACTTATGTGAGCCCTTCGGTCAGTAATATACTCGGCTACAGTACGGAAGAGTTTATCGCCAATCACCGCGATTTCCTGACCGACAACCCCGCTAATTTAAATATCGATAAAAACACGGATTTATGCTTAAAAGGCATGCCTCAACCGCCTTACGAAGTCGAGGTTTATGATAACAACGGTTATATTCATTGGCTTGAAGTCATGGACTCGCCCGTATTCGACCAAAACGGCCAATGCATAGGCGTCGATGGCATTGCACACGATATTACCGATCGTAAAGAAACGCATGAATTGCTCACATCGCTGTCTTATTATGACGAACTGACCGGTTTGGCCAACCGGCGCTTATTCGCCGATCGCTTACAACAAGCGATCAATCTTGCGCACCGGAACAAAGCTTCGATTACGTTGTTTTATCTTGACCTAGATAAGTTTAAATCGATCAATGACACGCTCGGCCATGTTGCAGGAGACGAAGTTCTTAAGGAAACGGCGCAAAAAATACTGTCAGTAATACGCGATTCCGATATTGCGGCCCGCATGGGCGGAGATGAATTCATCATACTCCTGCCCGATTCCGACGCTCAAGCCGCCGTATCGGTCGCTGAAAAGCTCATTAAAGTCTTGCAACAGCCTTATTACATCGGCGAACAAATGCTGACCGTCGGCAGCAGTATCGGTATCTCTGTATATCCGGACAACGGCACCGACGGCGATAGCCTAATCAGTCATGCCGATACCGCGATGTATCACGCCAAGAAAGAAAAATTGGGTTACGCTTTTTATTCCGAGGACATGCAACCGGCTTTCATAAGCTCCGAACAACTGACCGAAGACTTGGCGAAAACCGTTAATCATTGCCTGCGAATAAGCCGGACAACCTCAGCAAGTTCGTTGGAAAATACTCAAAATCCAGGCATGAACGGTCACTTTTTGATTTATTATCAGAGTCGACATGCATTAATCAACAGCGGCATTATCGGTTTCGAGAGTTTAGTCCGCTGGTATCACCCCGAACAAGGCATCTTGTCGCCTTCGGAATTTTTACCGATCGCCGAAAAATCCGGCTTAATCGATAAAATTACCGACTGGGTGGTCAGACAGGTCTGTAGTCAGGCACGGGCTTGGGAAAAGATGAACCTCAGACCCGCCAAAATAAGCATTAATCTTTCGCTCAATCAAATTCAACAACAGAACTTGGTAGAAAGAATCCTACGCGATATCGATAACCTCGGAGCAACTCCGAATTGGCTGGAAATTGAGATTAAAGAGAGCACGATCATGCAAGATATCGATCATGCCATTAACATCCTTCATCGACTAAATGCTGCGGGCCTTTCGGTTGCCATAGACGATATCAATTCCGACTCGCCTATTTTGGAGCGGCTCGATTCTCTTCCGGCGCAAACCATCAAAATTGATCGAGCACTCATTCGCACTCTACCTGTGAATATCGAAAATGCGGACAGCGTTATATCGATCATCAATAAAGCGCACGCTCATGGTAAAGCTGTTACGGCGGAAGGAGTAGAAAGTGAAAATCAATTAGATTTTCTCAAAGCAAACCACTGCGATAACGTGCAAGGATTCTATTTCAGCAAGCCCCTACCAGCAGCCGACGCAGAAAACTTTCTCAAAAGTTTGTCATGGTTTCTTGATAAAAACGACTAAATTATACTTCGCACGGTCATGTTTGCGGATTTTATGGCAAGGCTATTTTGTTCGAGAGCAAGGCGCGAAAACAGGCGCATAGCAAGCTATGTAACTGTTTTCGCAAAGCTACCGCTCCTGCTCACGCCCCTTACCTACATCCATGTAGGTAACGCCGCTCTCGGACAAAAGAGCGCGTCAGAAAGCCGCAAATGTGACCGCGCGAAGTATATATACCTATCCCCACTTCAAATTTCGGAATTGACATATCTATCGTTGCCGAGATTTGATTAGCAAAGGGGCGTTATATTGGCGCTGTTGATCAAGGCATACATCGAGCCGGCAAACCACCTCCATTTCAAAGACCAACACCCAAATACCATTAAAAATGCTTTATCATAGCGCACTCGAAACAGCATACTCTTACAGCCGATAATAATAATGAACACCCCGTCACTCTCCTTACAAGACCGCAGATTCTCGCTCATTCTACTTTTCGCCGCGACGCTATTCACCAGCGCCACACTGATGTTTAGCCTACAACCGATGTTCGGCAAGCTGATTTTACCTAAATTGGGCGGCACGCCCGCGGTTTGGAATACCTGCATGGTGTTTTATCAAAGCATACTATTTCTAGGTTATATGTATGCGCATTTTTTATCGACACGCCAAGACACTCGGCGACAGCTTCAGATCCATGCCGCCGTCCTATTCATCAGTCTGTTGATATTGCCGGTCGCTTTGCCGGATAATCTATCGCCTCCAACCGAGACCAACCCGACGTTATGGCTGCTTGGCACACTTTTCCTGGCGATCGGCCTGCCCTTCTTTGTCGTTTCGGCCACAGCGCCTCTATTGCAAAAATGGTTCGCGCAAGTCGGCCACCACACCAGTCACGACCCTTATTATCTTTATGCCGCAAGCAATGCCGGAAGCCTGTTGGCCTTATTAAGCTACCCATTTGTGATCGAACCGAATATCGGATTGGCTTTGCAACAAATCGCTTGGAGCGGCGGCTATGCAGTCTTATGTTTGATGATTGTCGGTTGCGGGTGGAGCTTGTGGCAAAACACGCCGCGAACTGACGCATCGGCACAGGAAGACATCCTGCTGTCCCCTGAGCTCGACAACAAAACCCGCCTACATTGGCTAGCCTTGGCCTTCGTGCCGTCGAGCTTACTGTTGGGCTTAACTAACTTTATCAGCACCGATATCGCATCGGTGCCGTTGCTGTGGATCATTCCGCTAACGCTCTATTTGCTGTCTTTCATCATCGTGTTTTCGAAATGGAACCTAAAAACACATCCGATCATGACGGCACTGCAGCCGGTAATATTGCTACCGTTTATCGCTTATTCGTTCATCAATCCGGCAATCTTGCCCTATTGGCTCGATCTGGTACTACATTCAACCGCTTTTTTTCTAGCCATCATGGTTTGTCACGGCGAACTAGCCAGACTACGCCCCCACACGCGGCATTTAACCGACTTTTATTTGATCATGTCGTTCGCCGGCATGCTCGGGGGCATGTTCAACACCTTTGTCGCGCCATTCGTTTTCAATGCGGTTTACGAATATCCAATCATGATCATTGCGGCATTACTGCTGCGCCCCGGACTGGATATCTCGACCGGTTACCGCTGGACTATGCAAGCCGTTTTTCCGGCCATCGTGATTGCCTGCGGATTGATCATCTATTTAACGGTCGACGACCTGCCGCAATATCTAGACACGATCGGCACGGGCTTGATTCTATTGGCCGGCCTGACTTATGCGTTCAGAAATCAGCCGTTATCTTTGGCCTTGCTGGCGGGAACATTAATCTTCTTCACGCAGGGCCTACATGGTTTGGTGTCCAACACGATTTTTCAGGATCGAACCTTTTTTGGCGTACTGTCTGTGCGTGAAAATGTTTTACTCGACGAACAAAACCGTCCGGAAAAATACCACGAGCTGTTTCATGGCACGACCAAGCACGGAGCGCAACGCTTGGCAGCCCATTTGGAAACTGTTCCGTTGACCTATTACAGCCGCCCCGGACCGATGGGTCAGTTATTTAAAAGTTATGACGAGCAAAACGGCGATTGGGTTATCGGCGCGGTCGGCCTAGGTGCCGGCGCGTTGGCCTGTTATGCCAAGGACAATCAACGATGGACTTTTTACGAGATCGACCCTTTGGTCGTCGAAATTGCCGAAAACCCGGACTATTTCACCTACCTGAAACGTTGCGGTCGCAATGTGACTCACAGCATCGGCGATGCTCGCCTATCGTTGGCGGAAGAACCGGACCGTAAATTCGATTTGTTGATCATGGATGCATTCAGCTCGGATGCCGTACCGACCCACCTGTTGACGCGTGAAGCCCTCGATTTGTATTTCGAAAAACTCAAACCGAATGGTATTTTGGCGTTTCATATCACCAACCGCCATTTGGCATTGAAAAAAGTGCTGGCCGACCATGCCAAACAAATGCAATTAGCCGCATTGATCCAAGAATTTAAAACGGACGGCTCAACACCATTGGTCACGGCCACAGATTGGGTCGTGATGGCGAAAGACGAGAAGCTATTGACCCCGCTCATCGCCAGTCGGCTCGGAAACTGGGAAAAAATGCCGTTGTATTTTGACATGCGGCCCTGGACCGATGATTTCACGAATATCATCAGCATTTGGAAATAAGGATTTGACCGTAAATAACTTCCCTATTTTATGGAGAGTTCGGTTGCTCGATTGGCAGATGTCGGCGGCAAGGAAAGCCGCCGTCAAACCTACATGGACGTATTCACGGCGTCCTGTCAAGCGAGTTACCGAACCCTCAACAAAGCTCATAGCTCCAGGACGTTATTTATCGCGAAATCCTAGCATGAAAAAACCGGTTGGTTACCTACCTGCCCTGCTGATTTGCTGCGCCTTGCCCGTTCACGCGGTCGACTGGACCGCGAGTAACGTTCAACTGTTGTATGGAGGAGATTTCGAATTCGGCCAGCCGAAGCGAACGACGGTCACGGTCGAACATGCCCATGGCTGGCAATACGGTACCAATTTTTTCTTTGTCGACGTCATGCCCCGCCACGATGTCGGTACCGAAGTCTATGCCGAGGTCTACACCTATTTAAGCTGGAATAAAGTAACCGGGCTCAATCTAACACTAGGTCCAGTCAAGGATATTTCATTGGCGTTAGGCCTCAACATCAGCAATCTACCGGAACAAGACCACTTCAAAGCCTATATGTTCGGTTTGAGCTTCGACCTAACCAATAGTCTATTCGATTATCTGCAATTCGACGTGACCGTCTATAAAGCCGACGATGTTAGCCACCGTTACGGCTTTCAATTTACGCCGGTTTGGAGCCTACCCTTCACAATAGGCTGTGTGAACTTTAAATTTCGGGGTTTTACCGATTTCAGAACCGGCAATACGAATACGTCCGGAAATTTCAATATTCTAGCGCAGCCGCAATTATTGGTCGACATCGGCAATTTGGCCGGTTGGAAAAAAGACACGATTTACATCGGCACCGAATATTCTCACTGGTATAACAAATACGGCGTCAAGGGTGTCGACGAAAGAGCGATTCAGGCTATGATCATCGGATTTTTTTAATGCTTACTCCGGCAGAGTCGTAAACCAAATGTAGCGAACTTATATCTTTCGCACTTCAAATTTCGGCAGTGCCTAAGGAGGCGCCGGGGTGCTCGGCAAAGGCTTTGCCAGCATGGATGCTGGCATAGAGCCTACATGGATGTATTCACGGCGTCCTTTGACGGGCCCCCGGTGCCGAATTTTGATCTACG
>JAHJSQ010000002.1 GCA_018830325.1 Gammaproteobacteria bacterium | reverse complement strand
AGGAGAATCGATGCGAAAAAAAATGAATTCCTTGACTCAAGTTGAACACTTGGCGTAAAAATTCACGTCCACCGATGCGTTAGGTTTTAGGTGTTCACGTTCGTCCAGAATCAGTGTTCAAATTAATCAGAATACGCAATGGGTATATATGCTTCCGTTATTCGCTGATATTATTGCTTGCCTTCATCTGCGGTTAAAGATTGAGCAAAACGAATCTACGTCGCCATCCAATAATAACCGGCTTTTTTCGGGACTGCAGCAATATCTTAAATCTAAGCTTTCGCGTTAGAATGGCAAACCATAAATGTTTATTTTAATGTAGGCAAGTATATTCAATGTCGGAAAAACTTATTTATAAAGTCGTGTTTGTCAATCAGGATCAAGTTTACGAGATATACGCTAAAAACGTATACCAAGGAGATCTTTACGGTTTTATCGTTGTCGAGGACTTTGTGTTTGGCGAAAAAAGCGCGATTGTGATCGATCCTGCAGAAGAGAGATTAAGAGTGGAATTCGAGGGTGTCAATCGCTCTTTCATTCCGATGCACGAAATTATCAGAATCGATCAAGTCAAAAAAAGGGGGGCGGCTAAGATCATTGCACAGACGGACTCCGGAAAATCTTCGGGAAAAGTTTCGACGCTGTATTCCCCGGATAAAAAATAACAGCACGAATTTGGTGGGTGGTTAAGTTTTCTGTGCGATGCTCAGACGGAAGAGAGAGGGGAGGGCTTTTCTTAGGCTATGTTTGCATTAGCAGTTTAAGAGGCTCTCTTGTCTGATATACCCATCGCGTCCTTTCATCTGATTAGCAAGATGCTTCAGCATGCCGAAGCCAAGTTCCGAGTAGGCGGCAGTCATAGTCGCAAAAACTAAAATATGCTGTTACCCAAGCTGGAGCTTGGCAAAGAGCCTACAGGGACGTATCCACGGCATCCTTTGACGAGCACCCCGGTGCCGAATTTTGATCTACGAGGGGTATACTATGAAGGAGGCGATGTCTTATTCTTTACTGTGAAAGTTCGTAGATTTAGGCTCATTATCTAATTTTTCGATATACAACTCTCCGTTCTGGCTATTCCGGTTCCGAAGAGGGTGCGGTTGCTCGACCGACAGGCGTCGGCGGCAGGGACAGCCGCCGTCGAGCCTACAGGGATGTATTAACGGCGACCTGTCGGGTGAGTGACCGCACCCTCCGCCGCCAGAGAACTTTCATTTGCCGGGGTGATGGCCAGGCCTTTATGAACGTTACGTTCTTCATGGTTGTCGACCGGCTACCTCGACTACTTTTATCGCTATCCGTTAAACTTTGAGTATTGAGTGGTTGCTCTATTTAACGACGCGCAATTGCGGCCGAGACGGTTTTTTTTCCGGTGGCGGCTCATCATCGCCCGAGTCTTCTTCGCGGTCGAAAATCATCCCTTTGCCGTTTTCCTTGGCGTAAATTGCCATCACTGCTGGCATAGGCACGAGGATGTGCATGGGTTTGCCGCTGAAACGGGCGTTGAACTCTATGTCTTCATTTCCCAGGGTAAGCCCTTGTATTGCAGGCGGATTAATGTTGAGTACGATTCTACCGTCCTCGACAAAATTACCAGGCAAAACCGTGCCTTCGTATTCGGCGTCGACTAATAGGTGCGGCGTAAGTTCGTTGTCTAAGATCCATTCGTAGATCGAACGGATTAAGTAGGGTTTTAAAGATGTCATTTCGGGATTTCGTTCATTTCTTTTTCGGCGCTGCTTAAGCTGAGTGCGAAAGCCGGTCTGCGGAATAAACGATTGGCGTAGTTTTTTAATCCTTCACCGGTCGTTGCGGTTTCTATGCCGAGAATAGGTAGGCGCCATAAGAGCGGAGCCATCACACAATCAATTAATGAAAATTCGTCGCTCATGAAAAAAGGACGCGCTTCGAATACTGGGGCTGCGGAAAGCAGGCTTTCTTTGAGCAGTTTTTTGGCTCGAGCCGATTTTTTTTCGCCGGAATGAATGATTTCATTCATCAGTTCGTACCAGTCTTGATCGATACGTTTGATGATCATTCGGGCGTTGGCCCTGGAAACTGGATCCATTTGATGGAGAGGGGGGTGTGGGAACCGCTCATCCAGATACTCCATGATGATGCGCGCATCATACAGGACTAGTCCGCGTTCCAGTAAGGTTGGCGAAGTGCCTGTTGGATTGAACTCCAATAAGTCCTCAGGCGGTTGGTTGATGTCATAATATTCAATGTCCGCCGCAATGGCTTTCTCATGAAGAACCAATCGGGCGCCGTGGCTCATCGCGCATGTCGGAGATGAAAAAAGAGTCATAGCGGATTTACGAGTAGTTGGTTGTGCCACGAATCATAACCTCATTAGGATACACGGAGTCTAAAATGGCAATTATATCATGAAAAATTCGACATTTTGTTCGCTTATATCCGTTTGCCGCAATTCCCGGCTTAAGAAAATTCGCCGTGTACAAGGAGTGGAGTATGTCTGCCGAGGGTCGATGTAAATCCAGCGATTAAGTTAGCCATGATTTTGAATCATTGCCAATGATCCATGGAATTTACCCCCTTTATGCTCCAAAAATGGCTAACTTTATGAAGGTATGTTATGGGGCTGCCGAGGGTGTTGGCAGTAGTGCAGAAAAGCGTTCCCGTATTTTCTGCCTTAATTACATCCTTGTATCTCAGCAATTGTCGATACGGTTGGCAATAGGTATACCTTTCGCGCTTCAAATTTCGGCAGTGCCGGGGATGAGGCCTCGGGGTGCTAGGTCGATTTTGCTCCTGCAAAATCGACATTCACGCCATCCATGGCGCTCGTAAAGGCTTTGTCAGCATGGAGCCGGCATAGAGCCTACAAGGACGTATTTACCCAGCACCTAAATTCCATAACTCATTGGCCATGGTTAATTGTCTTGGATAATTTAGGTGCTGGGTTTACGGCGTCCTTTGACGGGCCCCTGAGGCCGAATTTTCATCTACGATGAGTATAATACGTGTAAAACGTCCCTGTTTTACGAATGGGGGGGATTAATGAATGTCTTTCCAGTACTCGCGTTTCAATAGATAGGCAAGTATGAAAATCATGAAAATGAAAAACAAAACATATTTGCCCATGCTTCGCCGCTCGAGCTGTCCAGGCTCTCCAACATACACGAGGAAATTGACTAGGTCGTTAATCATGCGATCAAAATCTTTTTCCGGAAGTTGTCCGGGAATTTCGGTGACCAGTTTATCGATGACTTGTTGGTCGCCGTCTTTTTTGAAAACCGGTTTTTGTTCGCCTTGTAATTGCCATAAAACGTTCGGCATGCCAACATCCGGAAAAACGACATTATTGACGCCGAGAGGCTTGGATGAGTCGGAATAAAAGCCTTTCAAGTAACTGTAAAGCCAATCCGGTCCGCGTGACCGTGAAATCAGCGATAAGTCGGGCGGCATGATGCCGAACCATTTTTCGGCGTCATGAGCGTTCATCGCCGAATTCATTTTGTCATAGATGTTGGCGCCTTCAGGGGCTATATCTTTGAGCACCTTATCTTTTTCAATATCGAAGTCGAGCGCTATCCTGAGGTATCGAATGTGTTTTGCAGAATGGCACCCTAAACAATAGGTTACAAAATGTTTTGCGCCGCGCTGCAAGGAACTTTTATCGCTGAGGTCGAAATCCGCGCTCTGAAGTTTGACGCCGCCTCCGGCGAAAACGCCGAAAGGCAGCGACAACAGTATCAAGGTATTGAGTAGTCTTTTCATAATTATTAATCCAAGCTGCCTTTAATTCTTTTTAAAAAACGGATGCTAACGGCGGATAACCCTTGGTAATTGAGTTTTCTGCTGAATAAGCCGGATTTGCCCTCGGTTTTCACCGTGACTTCATTGAAAGTTTCAACAAGATCCGGTATTCGATCCTCGAGGCTAGGTTGTTCGGTTAGACGGTCCGGTACAGGCTTGGTTTTTTCCCAGCGGGTGTAAATCGGCATGAGTAGGAAAAAGCCGAAATAAATCGCCGTTAAAACGCGTGCAACGGCGGTAGCGCTGGGCGTTGCAGGTTGTGTGCCCAGATAGCCTAGGCCGATAAAGCTAATTACGAAAAGTAGAAGCGCTTTTTTATAGATGCCTCCGCGATAACGGATGGATCTGACTTCGCTGCGGTCCAACCATGGCAATAGAAACAGCACGACAATGGATCCACCCATCGCAATGACGCCGGCAAACTTATCCGGAACCGCGCGCAGAATCGCGTAGAAGGGGGTGAAATACCAGACCGGAGCGATATGTTCCGGCGTTTTCAATGGATCGGCAGGTATGAAATTGGCGTGTTCGAGGAAGAACCCTCCCAGTTCCGGCATATAAAAAATAACGACTGCAAAAAAGAACATGAAGACCGCGAAGCCGACCAAGTCTTTGACAGTGTAGTAAGGGTGGAATGGAATGCCGTCCAAGGGTATTCCGTTGGCATCCTTGTGTTTTTTGATGTCGATGCCGTCCGGGTTATTCGAGCCGACTTCGTGTAATGCGATGATATGCAGCAATACCAGCAATACCAGAACCAAAGGTACTGCGATGACGTGAAAGGCAAAGAATCGGTTCAGTGTTGCATCGGATACGACATAGTCGCCCCTGATCCACAATGAAAGTTCTTCTCCGACGACAGGGATCGCGCTGAATAGCGAAATGATGACCTGGGCTCCCCAGTAAGACATTTGCCCCCAAGGAAGCAAGTAGCCCATGAACGCTTCGGCCATCAAAGCGACAAACAGCAGCATGCCGAATATCCAGATCAGTTCGCGAGGCTGTTTAAAAGAACCGTATAGTAAGCCCCTAAACATATGCAGATAGATCACGATGAAAAATGCCGAGGCACCGGTCGAGTGCATGTAGCGGATTAACCAGCCCCAATGAACCTCGCGCATGATGTATTCGACCGAGTCAAAGGCCAATTTGGCGTCCGGTTTGTAGTTCATCGTCAGCAGAATGCCGGTAACGAATTGATTGACCAACACCAGCAAGGCGAGCGAGCCGAAAAAATACCAAAAGTTAAAATTCTTGGGCGCATAATAATGCGCCATGTGTTCGTTCCAGAACTTTGTCAGCGGAAAACGATCCAGTACCCAGTTGCCACAGTCAGTCCAGCGGTTCGTTTTCATACGCTTGTCTCCACGGTGTCTTCGCCAATGATGATCTGAGTTTCGCTAATATAGCGATAGGGTGGAATTTCAAGGTTGGTCGGAGCCGGTACACCACGAAAAACCCGGCCGGCCAGGTCGAACCAAGAGCCGTGGCAAGGGCAGAAAAAACCGCCTTTCCAGTCGGGTCCCAAGTCGGCCGGTGCGATTTCAGGCCGGAAGGTGGGCGAACAGCCCAAATGCGTGCATAAGCCGACGGCAACAAAAATTTCCGGTTTCAATGCGCGAGTAGGGTTTTTGGTGTACACCGGTTGTATGGATTCTGAAGACTGAGGGTCTCTGAGTTGGTCGTCCAATGTTTTCAGTGTTTCCAGCACTTCCGGCGTGCGGTTAAGCAGCCAAACCGGTTTACCGCGCCAAGCAACACGGATTAGCTGTCCCGGTTCCATTTTACTGATATCGACGGTGACCGGCGCGCCTGCGGCCATAGCTTTTGTGCTGGGTTGCATTTGCGCGAGAAAGGGAACCGCAATATAGCCGGTACCGACAGCTCCGACCACGGTCAGCGCCGAGGTTAGAAACTGGCGCTTGGATTTATCGACGCCTTCAATATTCATTTATTGCACTCCTGGTAAAGGCTAAGCCTCGTATACTTGATTTTTATAGTTTTCGACATGGCAATATACCATTATAGTTAGCGGAATTTGAAGCAGTTATAACAGCAATTCCCGGTTTGAGGAATTTCGCCGTATTCTGGGTACGGGGTATGCCTGTCGATCGCGAGCAACTCCTCCCGCTTAGGTTCGCGTGTTCTCACAGTAGCGTTCATAAAGAAGCTATCATCACTCCAGTAAATGTTAAAGTGCGAGGGGTTGGTTAGGGTGCGGTCACTTGCACGACAGGACGCCGTGAATACGTCCTTGTAGGCTCGACGGCGGCTATCCCTGCCGCCGACACCTGTCAAGCGAGTCACTGAACCTCCGCAAAGCCTACTACTTGTAGAAGTTATTTTGTGCATATTCCTAACTAAATTATCCTAGATAGTTAACCATAGCCAATGGGCTGAGGAATTTAGGTACTGGGCCTTTGACGGGCGCCCCGGTGCCGAATTTTGATCTACGATGGGTCTATTTGTTACGAAATTCTCAGTTGTTCGAAGCTAGAAGATAACGCTTGTAAAAAGGCGTCATTTTCATCGGGCGTGCCGATCGTAACGCGTAGGCAATCCAGTAAGAGGCCTCCTTGAGGCGACAGGTTTTTGATTAAGATACCTTTCGTCTTAAGCGTTTCGAATAGCGCTACGGCTTGATCGGGCGGCGTTCTAAATAAAATGAAATTAGCTTCGCTCGGGTAGGTAGTAATGCCTTCGATTGTATCTAGCTCATGCAATACACGGCTTCTTTCGCTTCGAATTTGTACGGTTTGTTGCTTGAATAAATCGCTGTTGTTCAGCGCGAATTCGGCCGTTATTTGAGTCAGCGTATTGATGTTGTAAGGCAATCTGATTTTGTTCAATTCACCGATAATAGAGGATTCTCCGACGATGTAGCCAAGACGAAGACCGGCCAAACCGAGTTTCGAGAGAGTGCGCATCACCAGCAAGTTACTATATTCGCCGAGTACATCGATAAAGCTTTGGTCGGTGAATGGCGCATAGGCTTCATCAACAACGACCAGTCCTGGGGACGCTTCGATAATTTTTCTAATAGAGGTTTCGCTAAACAGGTTGCCGGTGGGGTTGTTCGGGTAGGCCAGAAAAATAAGCGAAGGCTGGTGTTTGTCGATTGCCTCAAGCATGGCCGGCAAATCCAGGTCGAAATCGCCGGATTGTAGGGGAATGTCGATATAATCGAGCCCGAGGCATCGGCTCAATTGTCGATACATCACGAAGCCTGGCGATGGCGATAGTACCTTTGCGTGTGTCGGCAAGGCCATCAGTAGCAACTGAATGATTTCGTCCGAGCCATTGCCGAGCAGCATCTCTAAGTTCCCGGAAATACTATCGATCTTTTTCAGGGTAGCGCTTAGCCTACGTGCTTCAGGGTCCGGGTAGCGATTAATTTCGGCCTCTTTGATAACGTCGAGCCATTCTTTTATGACCGGTTCCGGCCAGCGATAAGGATTTTCCATTGCGTCGAGTTTGATCAGTCGGCCGGCATCGGCGACTTTATAGGCCGATAGGTCCAGCACTTCTTTACGGAAAATAGAGCTAATAAAATGGGGTTGTGGCATGAGTCAAGTCAACGGTATTCAGAGTGATGGCTGGGGCTTGTCGCAGGTTAATCGATAAAAAATCAAGGCCATGTCGATCTAACGGATTGCACCGGATTCTTATATTATGAATCCGGGGTATTTATATGACAATTCCGAGTCGTTACGATTTGATTCTATATTCCGCCGATCGAGCATGCGCGGTTAAGCTTTCTCCGCGAGCCAAAATCGAGGCGGTTTTGCCTAGCGTATCGGCGCCAGCTTCAGAACAATTGATTAGGCTCGAACGTTTTTGAAAGTCGTAGACGCCGAGCGGCGATGAAAACTTTGCCGTGCCGGATGTCGGTAACACGTGATTAGGTCCTGCACAATAATCTCCTAATGCTTCTGCCGTATAGCGGCCCATGAAAATCGCGCCGGCATTGCGGATTTTCGCACACAGCGAGTCGGGGTCGGCGACCGACAATTCGAGATGTTCCGGTGCGATACGATTGGCGATTTCGGCGGCTTCATCGAGGTCGGCAGTCTTGATGAGTGCGCCACGGCCGGACAGTGAAGCTTTAATGACTTCGGCGCGTTCCATTTCAGGCAATAATTTTAAGATGCTGCGCTCAACGGCGTCTAAATATTCGGCGCTATCGGACAACAAGATCGACTGCGCATTTTCATCGTGCTCGGCTTGTGAAAACAAGTCCATCGCAATCCAGTCCGGGTCCGTATGGCCGTCGCAAATGATTAATATCTCGGACGGTCCCGCGATCATGTCGATGCCGACTTGACCGAATACCATCTTTTTCGCTGTGGCGACATAGATATTGCCGGGGCCGACGATCTTGCAGACGGCCGGGACGGTTTCGGTGCCGTATGCGAGCGCTGCGACCGCTTGCGCGCCGCCAATCGAAAAAGCCCGGTCGACGCCGGCCAGATAAGCTGCTGCCAATACTAGCTGATTGGATTCGCCTAATGGCGTCGGCACGACCATGATTAATTCAGGAACGCCGGCAACTTTAGCCGGTATTGCATTCATCAGTACCGAGGATGGATAAGCGGCTTTGCCGCCCGGAACATAAAGGCCAACTCGGTCCAACGGGGTGATTTTTTGGCCGAGTAGCGTGCCGTCTTCTTCGCTGAATTGCCAGGATGCCATGGTTTGTTTTTCGGCATAAGCGCGAATTCGACGCGCGGCGGTATCGAGAGCTTCGGCTTGCGCACTTGGCAGTTTGTCCCAAGCGGTTTTTAGGGTTTCCTTGTTGATTTCTAGTTCGTTTGCCGCCTGAATGCTGCGTCGGTCGAAGCGATTCGTATAACCGATGACGGCTTGATCGCCCGACTTTTTGACGGCGGCAATGATATCTAAGACTTGCTTTTGAATCTCGAAGTCGTCTTGTTCGTTCCAATCCAGCAAGGATTTCAGACGGCGTTCGAAATCCAAGTCGACGGTATCGAGTCGGTTTATTGAAAAATCGGTCATGGAGTTACCTCTTAGCCAGGGTTTTTTCGAATTGATCGAGCAGGGATTGGATTGCTTGGTGTTTCATCTTCATTGCGGCTTTATTGACGACCAGTCTCGAACTGATATTCATGATCAAGTCGCGCGGCTCGAGTCCGTTGGCTTTTAGGGTATTGCCGGTATCGACCAGGTCGACGATACAGTCGGCGAGACCGACCAGCGGCGCAAGTTCCATCGAGCCGTAAAGTTTGATGATGTCTGCCTGTACGCCCAGTTCGGCGAAATATTTCTTGGCCGTTTTGACATACTTAGTCGCAACGCGCACGCGGCGGGTAATATTCGGCGCGTCTTTATGGGCCGCAGTCATCAGCCGGCAGGTTGCAATATTCAAATCCAATGGCTCGTAAAGGCTTTCAGCTCCGTGTTCGAGCAGGACGTCTTTGCCGGCGATCCCCATGTCGGCCGCGCCGTATTCGACGAAGGTCGGGACATCGGTGGCTCGGATGATCACCAATTGCACATCGTCACGGGTGGTTTGCAAAATCAATTTGCGGCTAATTTTCGGGTCGTCGACCGGACGGATGCCGGCCTCTTCCAGTAAAGGCAGTGCTTCTTCGTAGATTCGGCCTTTCGATACGGCGATTGTTAACATGTTGAAACCTTACTGTGAAAGTTCGTGGATTTGGGTTCTTTATCTAATTTTTCGATAAACGAAGCTCGGCAGAGCAAATGTGGGCTCCGAAGAGGGTGCGGTTGCTCGATCGACAGGCGTCGGCGGCAGGGCAGATTTTTGCTCCTGCAAAATCTGCATTCATGCCATCCATGGCAATCAGTCGCCGCCGTCGAGCCTACATGGACGTATTCACGGCGTCCTGTCGGGCGAGTGACCGCACCCACCACAGTTCGCACTTTCATTTGACGGGGCGACTGCCTGGCCTTCATGAGCGTTAGTTTGGAACACGGCGAATGATCGCGCCGAGTTGTGACAGTTTTTCTTCGATATGGTCGTAGCCGCGGTCGATATGATAGATTCGGTCGACCAGCGTTTCGCCTTCGGCGGCTAATGCGGCCAAGACCAAGCCGGCCGAGGCGCGCAGGTCGGTTGCCATGACCGGGGCTCCGTTTAGTTTGTCGACGCCGGAGCAAATCGCAGTGTTTGATTCCAGTCTGATATTGGCGCCCATGCGTTGCATTTCCTGGATATGCATGTAACGGTTTTCGAAGATCGTTTCGGTCACAATGCCTACGCCTTCGGCAATCGTATTCATCGCGGTGAATTGTGCTTGCATGTCGGTTGGAAATGCCGGATAAGGCGCCGTGCGCACCGATACGGCTTTCGGTCGTTTGCCGTGCATGTCCAATGCAATCCAGTCGGGACCTGTGGTGATTTCTGCGCCGGCTTCCGTTAGCTTCGAGAGAACGGCGTCAAGAATGTCGGTACGGGTGCTTTTTAGTTTAACTTTGCCGCGGGTAATGGCGGCGGCGATCAGATAAGTGCCTGTTTCGATACGGTCCGGCATGATGGTGTAGTGAAGGTCTTTTTTACCCAGTCTATCGACGCCTTCGATTTCAAGGATATCGGTACCGATGCCTTTGATGCGTGCGCCTAGCGCATTCAAAAAGTGCGCAAGGTCGGAAACTTCGGGTTCTCTCGCCGCATTTTCGATAATCGTCGTTCCCTCGGCTAGCGTTGCCGCCATCAATAAGTTTTCGGTGCCGGTCACGGTGACTTGTTCGAGCACTAGTCGGCAGCCTTTTAGACGATCGACTTTGGCATGGATAAAGCCGCCTTCGACTTTTATGTCGGCGCCCATTTTGGCAAGACCGTCCAGGTGTATATCGACCGGACGCGTACCAATCGCACACCCCCCGGGAAGCGAGACATGTGCTTCGCCGAATCTTGACAGCAGGGGGCCGAGCACCAAAATCGATGCGCGCATCGTTCTAACCAGTTCGTAGGGCGCCTCGAAATTGGTAATCGAACGGCTGTCGATTTCGATATTCATTTTTTCATCGACCATCAACTGGACGCCCATGCGGCCTAGCAATTCCATCGTGGTGGTGATGTCATGCAAATGAGGGATATTGCCAAGATTAACCGGTTGGTCCGAAAGCAGTGTGGCGGCCATGATCGGCAGGGCTGCGTTTTTAGCGCCGGAAATGCGCAGTTCTCCGGACAGTTGAACGCCGCCTTTGATCAGTAATTTATCCATGGACTGTGTGTTCTCATATAACAGGTTAATCGCCTATTCGGGCAGGGCGGCGGCAAAGTATTCGGTTGTTTCCAGTCCGCTTAATTTTGCCAGTGTCAAAAGTTGTTTGGGGATGTTTCTGAATTTAAGTTCAACCCGGTTGTCGCGGGCAAATTTAATCCACTCGATCAATAATGCCAAGCCGCCACTGTCAGTGTTTGTTACCTGCGCAAGATCGATGCTTACCGAATGTGCCGACTTTAAAAATGCTAACGATTCGACGGTTTTTTTATCGATGCTGACTAAGGTTAGATCGCCTGCAACAGAAAATATGCCGGGGCTTTGTTGGGTGATATTAATCGCACTCACCGTTTATTCTTCCGCTTTTTGGAACAAGAATCGGCCTATCACTTCCTCCAGTACGATTGCGGATTGCGTGATTTCGATTCGGTCGCCGTTTTTTAGATAATCGAAAGAGCCGCCTGGGTCGAGGTTGATGTATTGTTCACCTAAAAGTCCCGCAGTGTAGATCGTAGCCGAGGAGTCCTCCGGCAAGGTATCGTATTTCGATTCGATGCTCATTTCCACGACCGATTCGTAAGTCTCTTTATCGATATAGATGTTGCTAACGCGACCGATTCTTACGCCCGCGACCGAGACCGGCGATTTTACTTTAAGGCCGCCTGAATTGCTAAAACGTGCGGTGATGACATAGGTATCCGCAGGCATGAAGGATCGAATATTACTGACTTGCAAAGACAGAAAAAATAGGGCGACGATACCGGCCGCGACGAACAGTCCGACCAATGTATCCTGGGTGCGGGTATGCTGCATGCTAAATGTCTCCAAACATCATGGCGGTTAAAATAAAGTCCAGGCCGAGGATGGCGAATGCGGAATTGACCACGGTGCGGGTCGTCGCGCGGCTAACGCCTTCCGCGGTCGGTACGGCATCGTAACCTTCGAATAATGCGATCCAGGTGGCGGCAAAACCGAAGACTATGCTTTTAATGACGCCGTTGACGATATCGTCATAAAAATCCAGGTTCGCTTGCATTTGCGACCAATAAGAGCCGTCATCGACGCCGAGCAGTCCGACGCCGACCATGTGTCCGCCAAGAATGCCGACCATACTGAATAATGCCGCCAACAGGGGCATAGACAGGAAGCCCGCGAAAAAGCGTGGCGAAATAATGCGGTTGACCGGGTCGACCGCCATCATTTCCATGCCGGATAACTGTTCGGTCGCTTTCATCAGGCCGATTTCGGCAGTCAGGGCGGAACCGGCACGCCCGGCGAACAACAATGCGGTAACCACAGGGCCTAGTTCTCTAACCAGTGATGCCGCTACCATGATGCCAAGCGCTTCCTCCGAACCGAAATCCGACAGTATATTGTAACCCTGAAGTCCTAAGACCATGCCGACGAACAGACCGGATATCGTTATGATCAAAAATGTCAGTACGCCGACTGAATGAAGTTGGTTAAGCAGCAGCCTGGGCCTTAGTGCAACATCCACAATACCGGTCAACGTGTGCCCGAGAAAGTAAGTAGCTCGACCGAGTTTGGCGAAATTGGTGCGGGTCGATGAGCCCAATTTTTGTAAAAAATGCAGCATGTTAATCCTCGCGGCGATAGCGCGAACGTCCGCGTTTACGGGAAGGCGTTTTTTTCAATCCCTTAGCGTTCAAGGATTCGTCTGTTTTTTTGGCTTTTTGTTTGACAGCGATTCGAGACGGCGATTGTGAGGAAGCCAGTAAGTCTTCGATGTAGTTCGGTGCGGGGTAATGGAAATGCACGGGACCGTCCGGGTCTCCTTTCATAAATTGCTGAACCCATGCCGATTCCGATGCTTCGATTTCCTTTGGGGTGCCTTGTCCTGCGATTTTTCCGTCGGAAATAACATAGATATAGTCCGCGATTGCCGACGTTTCCGCAACGTCGTGAGAGACGATGATGCTGGTTAATCCCAATGTGGTATTGAGTGATTTGATTAAGTGAACGAGTGCGCCCATCGAAATCGGATCTTGCCCGGTAAACGGTTCGTCGTAGAGGATCATCATCGGATCCAGCGCGATTGCACGGGCGAGCGCCACGCGTCTGGCCATGCCGCCGGAAAGTTCGTTCGGCATTAGGTCTCGGGCGCCGCGCAGACCGACGGCCTGGAGTTTCATTAATACCAAGGTCCGGATCATCGACTCTGTTAAGTGCGTGTGTTCGCGAAGCGGAAACGCGACATTGTCATAGACATTGATATCGGTTAATAATGCACCGCTTTGAAACAGCATGCCTATGCGTTTGCGTAAATGGAATAATTCCTTGCGCCGCAATTGATGAACGTCAAGTCCATCGACAACGATAGAGCCTTGTTCCGGGATAAGTTGTCCGCCAATCAACTTGAGCAGCGTGGTTTTACCCGTGCCGCTAGGGCCCATGATCGCGGTAATTTTGCCGCGCGCGATATCGAGAGAAATATCGTCGAATATTTTTCTGTTGCCGCGCGAAAATGAAAGGTTACGGACGGATATTAAACTGTCGGCCGAGATATCGCTGTTATCCATGCCTGATGATAACCCTGTCGGAAAATCTAAACCGAGTATTTTGGCTGACAAGCTAAGTATAAGTCAACTGATTGAGGGATTTATTAGTGAGTGGTGAGTGGTAAGCAGTAAACAGTGAATAGTAAATAGTGAACAGTGAATAGGGAATAGGGAATAGGGAATAGGGAATGGAGCGGAAAGTGCGATCTCGGGGTAATTATTCACACCCCCTATCGTTCCCACGCTCCAGCGTGGGAACGCAGTCTGAGACGCTCTAGCGTCTCGTCCCGCTGGAGCGGTACTCAGGCATTCTCACGCAGAGCATCACTGCCATTAAGTTAAGATCCTGGAGTTTTACTCCCCTCTTTGAAAAAGACGACTGCAAGGATGCAGGAGGTAGGGCAATGCAGGAGCAATTGCCGAGGGGCTGGGGGAGATTTTTCTAATAAATCCCCCTCAATCCCCCTTTTTCAAAGGGGGAAGAAGGCTTAACTTAATGGCAGTGACGCAGAGCATGGGAACGAGAATGACTGTGGGACTGCATACTCACATCTCGGGAGGTTATTCGGTCGAGATGCCTCTGTAAACGATTCTCTGCTGCCGGCTTACTGTTTACCGCTTACTTAATAAACGATGAACTGCCTTATAGATAGGCAAATATTTTAGGTTTTATCCTTACAGAGTTGAGCGTGCTAGGGACATCGGCGTCTTAATCGTGTCATAATGCGCCAATTTTGCCCTCTTTAATATCTTATGTGGTGCGATTCTATCGTTTTGATTGCAAGTTTGGCGTTAATGGTGTATTCGGCGGATACATTTGTCGATGGTGCGGCAGCGATTGCACAAAATTGGGGCGTTTCGGCCTTGTTAATCGGTTTGACTGTCGTCGGTTTTGGGACTTCGATTCCCGAGGTGTTGGTTTCAGGTTTAGCATCATGGCAAGGTAATGCGGGCCTTGCCGTCGGCAACGCATTGGGGTCGAATATCGCGAATATCGGGCTAATATTAGGTTGTTGCGCACTAATCATGCCGTTGACTTTTCGGACAAAACTGTTACGTCGGGAGTTGCAGCTCTTATTAATAACAAGTTTATTGTGCTTCGGTCTTGCTTTTGACGGGTTGTCGCGGAGCGACGGCATTATTTTAATGGTCGGACTGGTATGTTTTATTGCTTGGTTGGTTCGAAATGGCCTTGATCAATCAAAAAACGGCGATTTTAACGATACATTGGCAATGCCATTACCGATGTGTTCTATGCGGTTAGCCTGGTTTATTACGATTATCGGTTTGTTGGGGCTGTTAATCAGTTCGAGACTCCTGGTGTGGGCTTCGGTCAATATTGCGAATGCATTAGGTGTCAGCGATTTGGTTATCGGCTTGACGCTAGTCGCTATGGGAACGAGTTTGCCGGAGTTAGCGGCATCGGCGGCGAGCGTATTAAAGCGGCAGACCGATTTGGCGGTCGGCAATGTGATCGGTTCGAATATGTATAATTTGCTAGCTGTCTATTCGTTGCCGGGATTGATTGCCCCAGGACCGGTAAATGAAAGTGTTTTGTCTCGGGATTTTCCGATGATGTTGGCATTGACATTGGCGTTTTTTGTATTCGTATTCGGTTTTTTCAAATCGAGGAGAATCAATCGATGGGAGGGAGTGTTTTTGTTATCAAGCTACGGCGCTTATCAATGGCTAGTATTTAAAAGTACAATCGCAGGTTAGAGTGCATAACAGGTTAGAGCGCATAATATGATGATTCACGAACCCGAATTGCGAAAACTGGCCTTGGCGGTTATTCAGGTCGAGGGCGATGCTGTTACTGCTTTGGCGGAACGGATCGATGACGATTTTATTTTGGCTTGTCGTTTAATGTTTAATTGTAAAGGGCGAGTTGTTGTGACCGGAATGGGCAAATCCGGTCATATTGCGGGTAAAATTGCCGCTACTTTAGCGAGTACCGGGACGCCGGCTTTTTTTGTGCATCCTGGTGAGGCCAGTCATGGCGACCTAGGCATGATAACAGCTCAGGATGTAGTCTTAGCCCTCTCTAACTCGGGCGAAACCGGCGAAGTCATTACCATTTTACCGATCATCAAACGCATCGGCGTGCCGTTGATAGCGATGACCGGCAATCGCGAATCTACATTGGCGAAATTCGCCACGGCGCATATCGATGTTAGCGTTCGTCAAGAGGCCTGTCCTTTAGGGTTGGCGCCGACTTCCAGTACGACCGCAGCGTTGGTGATGGGCGATGCTCTCGCGGTTTCATTGCTGGAGGCAAGAGGATTTACCCGAGATGATTTTGCGTTATCGCATCCAGGGGGAAGTTTAGGGCGGCGTTTGTTGTTGATGGTCAGCGATATCATGCATACCGGCGATGAAATTCCGATTGTTCCGGAAACGGCTTTGATTACAGAGGCCTTGTTGGAAATGACCGAGAAAAAAATGGGCATGACCGTGATTGTCGATCGCTTCGGCAAGAGTGCCGGCATTTTTACCGATGGCGATTTGAGACGATTCTTGGAAAAAAGTCACGATGTGCACGGAACACGTATCGGTGAAGCGATGACTCGAAACTTTACCGCGATCGACGCCGATATTCTAGCTGCCGAAGCGATGCAGATTATGCAGCAAAAAAAAATCAATGCCTTGATCGTTAATGATGAGTCTCACAAGCCGGTCGGTGCATTAAGTATGCATGACTTGATTCATGCCGGAATTGTTTAATACCAGGAGCCGAGAAATGCAAAAAATATTGGCCAAAGCCGCCCGGCTGAAATTATTGATTCTCGATGTCGATGGCGTACTGACTGATGGCCGCTTGTTTTTCGATAATCAAGGCGTTGAATATAAATGTTTTCATGCCCGGGATGGTCACGGAATAAAATTACTGCGTCAAACCGGCGTTGAAGTGGCGGTGATTTCCGGGCGAAAGTCGAATTCGGTGGCTTTGCGGATGAAAAATCTCGGGATAACGCATGTTTATCAAGGGTATGAAAATAAAATCACGGCCTTTGAGGAGCTTGTTCAAGCATTGGCTATCGATCCGGCTGAAGCGGCGCATGTTGGAGATGACTTGCTGGATTTGCCGATCATGTCGCGGGTCGGTTTGGCGATTGCGGTCGAGGACGCGAATTTTGCCGTCAAGCAACGTGCTCATTGGTGTACGACGCTGCCGGGCGGTCAAGGCGCGGTCAGGGAGGTGTGCGATTTGATTATGCAGGCCCAGGGGACTTTTGCTGCCGTTCTTGAAGAGTACCTGTACTAGTTATGCCGGAAAGCAATCTTCGACTCTATATTTATGGTGTATTGCTGGCGATTGTAAGTTGGTGGTTGTTACAGTTGACGGCAGTTGATGAAGAAGTCATAGCGCTCGAGAAGTCTCCTCATACCGTCGATTATTTTAGTACCGGCTATGCTAAATGGGAGATGGATGTTACAGGTCGGCTCAAGAGCAAATTGGTTGCCGATACCTTGACGCACTATAATGACGACGGAACCACGCACCTGCAGAAGCCGGTTATGACTATTATGAACCCGGGCGTCCCGCCTTGGGTGATCCAGTCGGAAACCGGAATTGTTTCGAGCGATAAGAAACTTATTCTGATGAATGGAAAAGCTGTTGTTGCTAGAGAGGCTGGGCCCGGTTCCAGGGCGATGAAAATCAATAGTTCGAATGTGCGTGTTCAGCCGGAGATTAATTACGCGGAAACCGATGAATGGGCTGAGTTGCTTAGTCCTCCGAACAGGACGGAAGGTATAGGGATGAAACTCTATTACAGCACGCCTATCCGGATAGAGTTGTTTTCCAAGGTTAGAGGAAAATATGAGACAAAATAACCATAAAAAAACCTGTTACGGGATCATTTTTTCGATTTTAATCGCTTATAGTTCGTCCGGTTTGGCGTTGAAAAGCGATGCCGACCAGCCGATTTATATCGACTCGAACGCAGCAACCTACGACGATAATGCCGGGGTTAGTATTTACACAGGGAATGTTGTTTCGACCCAGGGTAGTCTTAAGGTTTGGTCTGATAAATTGGTTGTATATTTTAAAGACGGCGATGTCGATAAGTTGGTTGCGACCGGAAAACCGGCCCGTTTTCAGCAAACCCCCGATAACGGCGGCGATATCACCGGTAAGGCGTTGACCGGCGAATATTATCCTAAGCAGAATTTATTAATACTGATCAAGGAGGCAGTGGTTTGGCAAGAGGGTAATACCTATGCAAGCGACATCATTCGTTACGACAGTCGAAACTCAATTGTCAAAGCGGGCGATCAGGAATCCGATGCCAAGCGGGTTCGCGTTATATTAAAACCTAAATCGGAAAAATGATAAAAATATGACAAAACTGTCGGCTCAAGGATTGATTAAACACTACAATAAACGTAATGTCGTCAACGGCGTTTCGTTGAACGTCAATACCGGGGAAATTGTAGGGTTGCTCGGGCCTAACGGTGCCGGTAAAACCACTAGCTTTTATATGCTGGTCGGGTTGATTAAAGCCGATGCCGGCGAAATAATGTTGGACGATCTTTCGATCACGTATTATCCGATGCATATTCGTGCGCAAATGGGTCTTGGTTATTTGCCTCAGGAGCCTTCGGTATTCAGAAAGTTAAGCGTTGCCGATAATTTGCGTGCGGTGCTGCAAATTCGCGCCGACTTGACCAAAGGGCAGGTCGAATTGATGATCGAGGAGCTGCTGGCGGAGTTTCATGTCGAGCATCTACGTAATCAAATTGCCGTCGGCTTATCGGGCGGCGAGCGTCGACGCGTCGAAATTGCTAGGGCTTTGGCCAGCGAGCCGAAATTTATCTTACTGGACGAGCCGTTTGCCGGCGTTGATCCGATTTCGGTTGAGGATATCAAGCAGATTATAATTCATCTGAAGGATAGAGGGATTGGTGTTGTCATAACCGAACATAATGTCAGGGAAACTCTAGGGATTTGCGACCGTGCTTATATTCTCAACGAAGGTAAAGTGATTGCCGAAGGTGACGCGGAGGCTATAGTCCGTAATCAAGAAGTAAGGAAGGTTTATTTGGGTGAGAACTTCAGCCTTTAGCGTTATACTTCAAGCAAGTGCAAAGTCGATTGCAGATATATTTTGAGAGTCGGTCACGACGGTGCTCTCATAGGAGGCCCGGAAACGGAAATATTCCACTTTGTAATTCGAGAATAGTATCCTTGACTTATACCTTTCGCACTTCAAATTTCGGCAGTGCAGGAGGAGGCCTCGGGATGCTCGAGAAAGGCTTTGCCAGCATGGAGCTGGCATAGAGCCTACATGGACGTATTTACCCAGCACCTAATTCCATAACCAATTGGCCATGGTTAATTGTCTTGGATAATTCATCCAGCACCTAAATAAGCCATGATTTTGAATCATTGCCAAAGACCTATGGAATTTAGGTGCTGGATTTAGGTGCTGGGTTTACGGCGTCCTTTAACGGGCACCCCGAGGCCGAATTTTCATCTACGATGAGTATAAATTAGCCAAAAGATACCTGCTGATGCATGGATTAATAATGTTCAAACTTATACGATGAAACAGTCACTTCAACTCCGTCTCGGTCAGCAGCTTACGATGACCCCACAGTTGCAGCAAGCGATAAAGCTGCTGCAATTGTCGACGCTCGATTTGCAGCAAGAAATCCAAAACGCGCTGGAATCGAATATGATGTTGGAAGTCGCCGATGAGGAGGCTACAGGCGTTGTCGATCAGGAGTCTCTGGACAAAAAGACCGATTATTCCGATCAGGCAACGAGTGAAGGTTCGCAAACCGACATACCCGACGATTTGCCTATCGATACGTCTTGGGAAGATGTTTTTGAAAATGCCCAGGCAGCTATCAGCGGGGCTGGCGAATCGGTGGAGTTCGAAAGCCAACGCAGTAAGTCGGAAACATTATTGGATCATTTGTTGTGGCAATTGGACGTGGCGCACTTTTCAGACAGAGATCGTGAGATTGCAGAGACGATCATAGATTCGATCAATGAAGATGGGTACTTAGTCAGCTCATTGGAAGATATTTTCCAAGGGCTATTGGAGCAAGTGGAAGATCTCGAGTTTGATGAGGTTGAGGCAGTATTGCATCAAGTGCAAAATTTCGATCCTCCCGGTGTGGCCGCCAGGGATTTAAGCGATTGCCTCTTGCTACAAATACAGCAATTATCCGACGATACTCCTTATAAGAAAGAAGCGGTAGAGCTGGTAAGTCGCTATTTAGGTTTGTTGGCGTCTCAAGATCAGGCTAAATTGATGCGCAAGTTGGGGTTAACCGAGGCTCAACTGAATAGAGTTATTGCGTTAATTAGGACATTGGATCCAAAGCCAGGGACAAGAATTGAAAATACCGACTCCGAATATGTGATTCCCGATGTTTATGTGGTCAAGGTAAATGGTCAGTGGCAAGTCGAACTCAATCCCGATATCGCGCCGAAGCTCAGAATCAATCCGTTTTATTCAAGTATGATCAAGCGCGCGGATAGCAGCAAGGATAATTCTTGCATGAAGGATCACCTGCAGGAAGCTCGTTGGTTTATCAAGAGTTTGCATAGTCGAAACGAAACCTTGTTGCGGGTGGCTCGCTGTATTGTTGGAAAACAGCAGGATTTTTTGGAGCACGGTTCCATTTCGATGAAACCGATGGTGCTTCGCGATGTCGCAGAAGAGTTGCAGTTGCATGAGTCGACGATATCGCGCGTGACTACGCAAAAATACATGCATACGCCGAATGGCATCGTCGAATTTAAATATTTTTTCTCCAGTCATGTATCGACTGCGACGGGCGGCGAGTGCTCTTCTACGGCTATTCGAGCGCTGATTAAAGAGTTGGTCGAGAACGAAAATCAAACAAAACCGCTCAGTGATAGTAAAATAGCCGAATTATTAAAAGAAAAAGGCATTAATGTCGCAAGAAGAACGATTGCCAAATATCGTGAGGCAATGAATATTGCTTCATCCAGTCAACGTAAGCGTCTTTTATAACGCAGAATTTATACCACACCAACAATAAGGAGTTTATTCCATGCAAATCAGTGTATCCGGCCACCACATCGAAGTAACGGAATCGTTAAAAACGTTTGTCGAGTCGAAGTTTGAAAAACTCGAGCGTCATTTTGATCATGTTACCGATGTGCACGTCGTTTTGACGGTCGAAAAACTGAATCAAAAAGCGGAGGCGACAGTTCAAATCAGCGGCGCCAAATTATTCGCCGAGGATACTCAGGAAGATATGTATGTTGCTATCGATAAATTAGTTGATAAATTAGATCGTCAAATCATAAAGCATAAAGAGAAAACCGGCAGTCATCGCTAGTTATACTCATCGTAGATGAAAATTCGGCCTCGGAGTGCCCGTTAAAGGACGCCGTAAACCCAGCACCTAAATTCCATACCATAGGTCTTTGGCAATGATTCAAAATCATGGCTTATTTAGGTGCTGGATGAATTATCCAAGACAATTAACCATGGCCAATGGGTTATGGAATTAGGTGCTGGGTAAATACGTCCATGTAGGCTCTATGCCAGCTCCATGCTGGCAAAGCCTTTATGAACGCCATGGATGGCGTGAATGTCGATTTTGCAGGAGCGAAAATCGACCGAGCACCCCGAGGCCTTCTCCGGCACTGCCGAAATTTGAAGTGCGAAAGGTATAAAAATTGCCTTCAACGATTTAACAGCGAAGGCGCGGGAAGATATCCGGTGCCTTCGCTACCAACAGAACAGTTCGTTAGAACTTTTATCATGAAATTGCTTATCGTCAGCGGGCTTTCCGGGTCCGGTAAAAGTATTGCGCTAACCACGCTGGAGGATTGCGGGTTTTATTGTATCGATAACTTGCCGGTGACCTTGCTCGAGGACTTTATCAATGATGTTATGTTGGCCGATCGGAAAACCTATGAAAAAACGGCGATCGGCATCGATGCTCGAAATCAAAGCGATAGTTTGTTGAATTTTGCCAGCATCATCAAGTTGATTCGATCGAAGGGTATCGAATGCGAGGTGATGTTCATGCAGGCCGAAGAGGCGGTATTGTTAAAACGGTACAGCGAAACTCGGCGTCGGCATCCTTTGACCGACTATAATTTGCCGCTGAAAGAAGCGCTGGTTATCGAAAAAGAAATTCTCAAGCCGATAGCACGGCTCGCGGATTTTGTGATCGATACCAGTCGTACGCATTATCATCAGTTGCGCGATCTAATCAGGGATCAGGTCGGTGAGCGCAATGCTCGACATATTTCCATTCAATTTCAGTCTTTTGGTTTCAAGCATGGCATTCCGCTCGATGCCGATTTTATTTTCGATGTAAGATGTCTGCCCAATCCTTATTGGGTGCCGGAATTGAGGGGGCTGACCGGTAAGGATCAAGCGATAATCGAATTTCTTGACCGAGAACCTAATGTATTGGAATATTTTCAAGATGTGAGCGCTTTTCTCGGACGCTGGATTCCTCGCTTCGAAGAAGAAGGGCGTAGTTATCTCACTATCGCTATCGGATGTACCGGAGGGCAGCATCGTTCGGTTTATTTGGCCGATTTATTGGCTAAGCAATATAAATCTCAAGCGCTCAATATCATTATTCGGCATAGGGAGCTGCATTAAAAAACCGACAGGTAAGACTGCCGGTTATAGGTACGGTTGCCGATATTTGGCAATTAAATTTTTATTCAATCAGTGAAATGCTTTCGGTACGCCCGTTTTTGAGTTCTATGCTGATTTTATCCTCTCTGGCAAGCCAGCCGAGCGCGCGCTGAACATCATTCTTATTCATCCCGGTTTCGGTCGAGATTTTGCTTACGCTGGTCGCACCGTTATCATTCAAGAATTGCCAGATTTTCCCAGCGGATTGTCCAATCGTATCAGTCATTTTTTTCACCTCATTTAGTTTAGGAAACCTTGTCGTGCTCGTCGGGTAGCACAATATTGAGTTCGAGAATTTCCTGATCGTCGTCTTGTTCGAAATTAACCGATATCGCATCTTGCTCGACGTTGACATACTTTCGAATCACTTCGAGAAGTTCCTTTTGTAACTGTGGGAGATAAGAGGGTTGCGTTTTTGAGGAGCGTTCGTGCGCCACCAAAATTTGCAATCTTTCCTTGGCAATGGATGCCGAGCTTGGCTTAGTAGTTCTAAAGTAATCCAGTAAACTCATTATTTACTCCTGAACAGCTTTCCAAAAAGGCCCTTTTTCTCTTCATCGATAAAGCGGTGCGGCCTGTCTTCGCCTAAGTAACGTGCAACTACATCGTCATAGGCTTGGCCGGCATCGCTTTTTTCGTCCAAAATGACAGGAATGCCCGAGTTTGATGCGTTTAGTACCGATTTGGATTCCGGTATGACGCCTAATAGATGCAGGGACAGGATTTCTTGTACGTCTTCGACACTCAGCATTTCGCCTAATTTTACGCGATCGGGAGAATAACGTGTCAGTAATAAATATTCTTTGATCGGTTCTTCGTTGTTTTCGGCTCGTTTCGATTTGCTAGCCAAAATGCCGAGCATGCGGTCCGAGTCGCGGACCGATGAAACTTCCGGGTTTGTTACGACGAAGGCATCGTCGGCGAAATACATCGCAAGAGTGGCGCCTTTTTCGATGCCGGCTGGCGAGTCGCAAACGACATATTTGAATTCTTTGGCGAGTTCTTCAAGAACCTTGCCGACGCCTTCGATGGTTAAGGCCTCTTTGTCGCGAGTTTGGGAAGCCGGCAAAATATACAGTTGATTGCAGCGCTTGTCGCGAATCAATGCTTGATTAAGAGCTGCTTCGCCATTGATGACATTGACTAAATCATAGACTACGCGGCGCTCGCAGCCCATCACTAAGTCAAGGTTTCTTAAGCCTACGTCGAAATCGATAACCGCAGTTTTATGTCCTTTTTTAGCGAGTCCCATAGCGATGGCTGCACTGGTTGTTGTCTTTCCAACTCCGCCTTTTCCGGATGTTACGACGATGATTCTAGCCAACTGATTGTCCTCCAACGAGACGTGAAATTATAAATCCTGAATGATTAACGCCAAATCATTGAGATAGATCTGGACCGGTTTGTTGCGTACCGACTCATCCAAATCCTCGCTTATTTTATAATTACCGGCAATGGAAATGAGTTCGGCTTGTAAATCAGAGCAAAAAATTCTGGCCTCGGTATTGCCTTGAATGCCCGCCAATGCTCTTCCTCGTAAAGTTCCATAAACATGAATATTACCTTCGGCCATGATCTCGGAGCCTGCGCTGACTTGGGACAGCACGATCAAGTCGCCGTGCGCGTAGATTCGTTGGCCGGAGCGGACCGGATTCGTAACAATCCGGGTAGTGGCCTGTTCCGATGTTTCTGGTTCGGGTTCCGGTTCAGGTATTATTTTTTCGAGTTTTTGAGCGGTATCTTGATGGCTAATGTTTTGCTGGGCTGAAATTTTTGGAATATTTAATGCCAACGCGGCTTCATTCTGGTCATGTAGGCCGCCGCGGATGCCTATCGGAAGAAGCGCTAATCGCCTTAATAATTCGATGCATTCGGCTACGTTCAGGCTAATCGATTGCTTATTCAGTTCCTGTAGGTCGATGAGTATCGGGGAGTTTCTAAAAAACTCAGGCGCTTGATTGATTTTTTGCTGTAGTTGATGCTCGATAACAGTCAGGTCATTCGTATAAGGAATTAGGACAGGCACTGAGAATGTGCTGCTCTTAAACTCCAAAGCAGGCTTTTGATAAGGTGTGTGCTGAGGCTCAGTCGACATCCGTACTCTCTGCTGTTAAATCACGGGTTTCGGAAGGGATTTTAACATTGCTTTCACAAAAATGCATTTTTCCAAGAATTTTAATTTTAATTTTATGCAATGTGAACGAGTGCACGGTATATACGCGTTAAAGATCAAAACTCGGCGCCTCCTCAAGCGCAGCCGAAATTTGGAGTATAAAAAGGTTATGTGACGGGAAATTCTGCCCTAGCACCGGCATGCCTTTCAGTCTAGCGAGAAGATTTTGCCTGTCAGTGTAGTTAAGGATTTCGTGAAAAATAACTTCCTTGTGCTATAAGTTTTGTAGCGGGTTCGGTAACTCGCTTGACAGGATGCCGTGAATACGTCCGTGTAGGCTTGGCGGCGGCGACTGATTGCCATGGATGGCATGAATGCAGATTTTGCAGGAGCAAAAATCTGCCCTGCCGCCGACTCCTGTCAATCGAGCAACCGAACCTGCTTGCCTTTCATTAAAAATAAGGAAGTTATTTTATGGCCGAATCCTAAGGAAGCATGATTCCTCTGATCGTAAAAAACAATAAACCACCAAGTATTCCCGATAGAGGAACAGTAACCAACCATGCGGCGGCGATTTTATAGAGATGGGAGCGTTTGACAAGCTCTTGACGATAGACTTTTTTCAGCGATTTGCGTTCTTTTTTAGTGAGTAAGCTGGTGTCGGTGTGTAGTTTGGCTTGTCGTTTAAGCTCCTTGAGCATTTTCCCTTTTTTGGCGATGGATGCTTTTTTAAAGGCATTCAAAAATTCGGCGATTTTTTCAGGGTCGTTATGCTCGTGGTGAGCACGGATTTCCTCCATTCTTTTTGCATTGCTGTGTTTTAAATATTCCCGTAAAAAACCGACGCCGAATACAGCGCCGACTGCAGTATGAGTGGAACTAATGGGAAGACCCATCTGGCTGGCGAATATCACGGTAATGGCAGCCGACATCGCTATGCAAAATGCGCGCATTTTATCGAGTTCGGTAATTTCGCTGCCTACGGTTCGAATCAATTTGGGGCCGTATAGGGCAAGCCCTATCGATAAGCCGGCGGCGCCAAGTATCATAATCCAAAGCGGAATAGAGGCTTTATCGCTGACACCTTGCTGAAAAATCGCATCGTTGATGGCCGCGAGAGGGCCGACTGCGTTGGCGACATCATTGGCGCCATGCGCGAAACTCAATAGTGCGGCTGAAAATATCAAGGGATAAGTGAATAAATTATTCACGCTGGCCTTGCTAGGCTCCAGATTTGCGGAGGCCTTAACAATGCGCGGTTTGACGATAAGAAAAATGATAATGGCGAAAGCGAAGCTTATGGAGACGGCGATCGGGAAATTGATTTTAATGATTTGTTTCAGGCCTTTCATAATCAAATAGGTCGAAAAAGCCCAGGTCATCAATGCGATCAATACCGGGACGACCTTTTGCGCCGCTATTAGCATATTTGGTTGATAAGTGATTTTTCGCTTGACCACGTATAAAAAAGCGGCCGAAAACAAGCCGCCCAAAACCGGCGAAATAACCCAGCTGGCTGCGATTTTTCCCATGACCGGCCAATTGGCGATTTCTATTCCGCCCGCGGCGATTCCGGCGCCTAAGACGCCCCCGACGATAGAATGAGTTGTCGAGACCGGCGCATTGAGCGAGGTCGCCACATTCAACCAAATTGCCGCAGCCAATAGTGCCGCCATCATCAACCAGATAAAAGTATCGGAGTCGCGAATTAGTTGAGGATTAATGATGCCGTCCTTGATGGTCGTAACCACGTCTCCGCCGGCTATTAGCGTGCCGGAAGCCTCGAAAATTGCAGCAATGGCAATGGCGCCGGTCATCGTTAGTGCTTTCGATCCGACCGCGGGGCCGACATTATTGGCCACATCGTTTGCGCCGATGTTCAATGCCATGTAACTACCGAAAACAGCGGCGATAACCAGCATTAAGTGTCCTTCGACGTGTTCCTTATTGATTAAATAGAGAACCACCAAAAGTATAAAAGCAAGACCTAGGCTAAGGCGAATCAAGTCTTTACGAGCCGACGAACTGGCTTTGTTGATCTGATTGAGGTCGTTAAGATCCATGTAATATTTTTGTAACTAAAGAAAGCGCGCATTTTATCCTATTGATTGAGTCATTGCTGCTTTTCCAGGTGGATTTAATCGCCGTAGTCAGGAAAGATGTCATTCGGACCCTATAAAATACAGGGAATTTCTTTTCTAGCGTGGGTGTTTTCAGACTTGCAATCTTGATAATTATCCTTTAGTTTAGACACCATACCGTAAGGCTAGGGGTGCTCCGATGCGAATCGGGGCTGAGAAAAACCCTTTGAACCTGACTCCGGCTAATACCGGCGTAGGGAAGCCAACTTCCCTGCGCCTCGTTGATAATATTCCAGGAGAAAAGCGTGAGTGCAGTCCGCCAAGAAATTCCTTCAACTACTGTCAGTAGTGTCAAAATCGATCCTTATCCCGCATCGGAAAAAGTCTATGTACAAGGCAGTCGGCCTGATATCAAAGTGCCGATGCGCAAGATTACGTTATCCGATACTCCCGCGCATTTCGGTGCTGAAAAAAATACCCCCCTTTACGTTTACGATACCTCAGGTATTTATACCGACCCTGACGTCGCGGTCGATTTAAGAAAAGGCCTGCCGGTGGTGCGTTCCGCTTGGATTGAAGAGCGTGGCGATACCGAGTTGTTGTCCGGCCCGACATCAAAATTCGGACATGAAAGATTGCATGATCCCGAAACCGCGCATTTGCGTTTCGAGCTAATTCGCCAGCCAAGACGTGCCAAGGCCGGTGCGAATGTTTCGCAAATGCATTATGCGAGAAAAGGCATCATAACGCCGGAGATGGAGTACATCGCGATTCGCGAAAACCAAAAAATGGAAGAAATGCGCGATCTGTGGAAAGGTCAGCATCCCGGGCAATCTTTCGGTGCATCGATTCCCGATGTGATTACGCCGGAATTTGTACGTGACGAAGTGGCGCGCGGTCGGGCGATCATTCCTGCCAATATCAACCACCCCGAATTGGAGCCGATGATTATCGGACGCAATTTCCTGGTCAAAATCAATGGCAACCTCGGTAATTCGGCGGTAACTTCCTCGATAGAAGAAGAGGTCGAAAAAATGCTTTGGGGCATTCGCTGGGGCGGCGACACGATCATGGATTTATCGACCGGTAAGAACATCCATGAAACCCGCGAATGGATCTTGCGTAACTCGCCGGTGCCGATCGGTACCGTGCCGATTTACCAGGCGCTGGAAAAAGTCGACGGCAAGGCAGAGGAACTGACTTGGGAAATATACCGCGACACGTTGATCGAGCAAGCCGAGCAGGGCGTCGATTATTTCACGATACATGCCGGCGTGCGTTTGCAGCATGTCCCGTTGACCGCCAAACGTATGACCGGAATTGTGTCGCGCGGCGGCTCGATCATGGCTAAATGGTGCTTGGCGCATCATACCGAAAGCTTCCTCTATACCAACTTCGAGGAAATCTGCGAAATTATGAAAGCCTACGATGTTTCCTTTTCGTTAGGTGACGGTTTACGCCCCGGGTCAATATACGACGCTAACGACGAAGCGCAGTTCGCCGAATTGGAAACTTTGGGCGAATTAACCAAGATCGCATGGAAGCATGACGTGCAGACGATGATCGAAGGGCCGGGTCATGTGCCGTTGCACATGGTCAAGATCAACATGGAAAAGCAGCTTGAAGACTGTCATGAAGCGCCATTCTATACCTTAGGTCCGCTAACGACTGATATCGCTCCTGGCTACGACCATATAACCTCGGCGATTGGTGCCGCGAACATTGGTTGGTACGGTTGCGCGATGCTATGTTACGTTACGCAAAAAGAACATTTGGGTTTGCCTAACAAACAGGATGTCCGCGAAGGTATCGTGACTTACAAGATTGCCGCGCACGCCGCCGATTTAGCTAAGGGTCATCCGGGCGCTCAAGCACGCGACAATGCAATGTCGAAAGCCCGCTTCGAATTCCGCTGGGAAGACCAATTCAACATCGGACTCGATCCCGAGCGCGCACGCGAGTTTCATGACGAAACGCTGCCGAAACAATCGGCCAAGATTGCCCATTTCTGTTCGATGTGCGGACCGCATTTTTGTTCGATGAAAATCAGCCAGGATGTGCGCGACTACGCGGCTCAAAAAGGGGTGAAAGAAGAAGAAGCCCTATTGATGGGAATGGAAGAAAAATCCAAGGAATTTCTTGAAGAAGGCGCGGCCATCTATCACGAAGTTTAAGCATTTATAGTTAAGCGCATGCATTCCAAGGAAGGAAGCGTGGGCTAAAATCGTTTAAGTAATTTTACCGACCTTGCCTCGGTAGCCAATGAATGGGTTCCCATGGAGGACCGCCCATCGTTATGCTCATCTCTTTGAGGTACATCGTTGGCCATCCAGCACGATGGCAAAATCACGCAAACTCTGGAGTGCCGTAGGGTACGCTATGCGTACCATGGTAATCCCCAATCTTAAAACAAGTCCTTATGGTTTGATATGGGTAGTTAACGGCATTGAGGTACGAGAAGCGTACCCAACAATTTTTCTCGTTCTCATAGTACAGGTAGCATTTGTGGGAGCGATCCCCTGATAGCGATTTCGGAGCCGAGAGCGTTAAGCAACAATAATAGGGTATCGAAGACTCATTGGTTAAGATTGCATAAGGGTAATAAATGACTTATGCATAATAATGAGCGGTCCTCCGTGGGAGTGCATACCGAGCTCTTTCAGACAACAAAGGTATGAAGCCCACAGAAGACCGTGGGCGGTTATGTCAATCATCCATACTTGAATTAAGGGAATGCCTGGCAATGAGAAGAGTCCTGGGGTAAACTCGCCGCATGTTTGATATGTTAAGTTGTTGCGAGAATTGTTAATGCCGCTTTATTGTTTGGTTTATACCAGCGTTTCAAGTCAGGAAATGTCCGATGACGATTTGAAAGCCTTGCTAAAAAAATCAAGAGAAAAAAATAAAAAATTAAATATTACCGGCATGCTGCTTCACCTTGATCCTTTCTTTATTCAAATATTGGAAGGCGAGGAAAAAGTCGTGCTGGACTCGTTTAACCGCATTAAAGAAGATTCAAGGCACCATAAGGTATCGGTTATTTACAAGAAGCAAATTAAAGAGCGTGCTTTTTCAGATTGGACGATGGGCTTTAATAAAGTTAGCGATGAAGAGTTAGAGAGCCTTGACGGCTGTTTCGACTTTTGGGAACAATCAGCGCCTAATTTCTTGGCAGGGGCGTCCGGCGAAATTGAGCGATTGTTGGAAATGTTCAAAAATGAAACCTTGTTCTAGTGGATCTATCGCGACCGTGAACCCAGCCCTAAATTACCAAAATGGTTAGCTATAGCCAATGGGTTATAGAATTTAGGCGCTAGGTGAATACTTCCATGTAAGCCCTATGTCAGCATCCATGCTGCTTGTCTTGCTGCATCAATTCCCGGGCGCGGTCGTTCTTGATGACGGCGGTGTCGAGCGCATCCTCGTTCCCACGGTCCGCCGTTCATCGTTATGCACAAGTATCAGTAAACTTGCTATACCATTCGCACTTCAAATTTCGGCAGTGCCAGAGGAGGTGCCTGGGTGTCCGATAAAGGCTTTGCCAGCATGGAGCTGGCATAGAGCCTACAGGGACGTATTCACGGCGTCCTTTAGCGGACGCCCAGGCACCGAATTTTGATCTACGACGGGTATAAACAGAGGTCATCGTATAACTGGAAACGGTGCTGTTTGATAAATCCGCGGATATTGGATATCAGTGGCTCCGAGATCGCGATCTGGGGAGGATCGCTCCCACAGAGCATCCAGCCCCTTGTGGGAGCGACGCCTTCGTCGTCCCTCACCTAACGCTAGGTGAGGGAAAGTCGGTTACGTTAAGCAACAATAAAGGGTATCGAGGTCACATTTGCCAAGACGGCTTTTGCCCAAGCTCTGCTTCCCGAAGCCGGCAAGCAGAGCTTGCGAGACGGGTTTCCCAAACAGAGTTTGGGAAACAGCGTAAGATGTGTATAACGATGAACGGTCCGCCGTGGGAATGCATACTGATCTTGCATAGGCATTCAAAGTATCGATCCCAACGGGGGGCGTGGAAATACGTCCAACAATTATCTTAAAACTCGTATCGAACCGAGCATACCCGTCTCGACCGTCACGCTGAGCCGAGTGATTTTATCGATGCGAATCGCATTGTTGGGCTGCGACGGATCGATATTGAACTCGTCTCCTTCGCGTACCATGAAAGTTCCGACGCCGACGACTTCGAGTAAGGCGATAAACTCGTCATCCTGATTCAACAAGCCTCGCAATTTCATATTGGGGATACGCATCGATTCGCCGGAAGGGACGAATCCGAACGTGCCATTCGCGTGTCCTGTCTGTGCTCCGACGGTTTCATACATCAACGCGCTGGGGGTAAATGGGTCCCGCACCCATTGTTGATTCGTGTAGGCGGGTGGGTTTGATTGATAAGAGAGTTGGCGATTGTCAGCCCAACTGCTTACCGAGTATATCAACCCGATGCCCAACGACAAACTGCAAATACGATATATTCTGTACATAATCATTTTCTTAAGTATACTCATCGTAGATGAAAATTCGGCCTCGAGATGCCCGTCAAAGGACGCCGTGAATACGTCCATGTAGGCTCTATGCCAGCTCCATGCTGGCAAAGCCTTTACCGAGCACCCCGAGGCCTCCTTCGGCACTGCCGAAATTTGAAGTGCGAAAGGTATAATCTGGAAGTTCATAAATCCAGTAAGTTATTTTTCACGAAATTCTTAGGCTATGTTTGCGTTAATAGTTATCCGGAACTCCGGGTTCCAGAGATGCCATGTATTTAGTACCGTCAACGTCCGCCCGAAACGAGCGAAAACAACGCCTGAAAAAACGCATAATAAACGAATCCGACCATGCCGCCGATTACCAGTATCATCGCCGGTTCGAGCATCGCAGAAAGCCGCTTGATCGCGATCTCCATCAGCTTTTCGTAATAAACGGCCAGTTCATGTAATACGTGATCGATGCTACCGCTTCTCTCGCCGACCGCGATCATCTGCACCACCAGCGGAGGTATTTTCGGATGATCGAGGCTGCTGGAAACATCGCGTCCTTCGAGTATCTTCGCGGACGTTTCCCGCAATTTATCCGAATAGACCCGGTTGCCGATTAAATTGGCCGTGATTTTTGTCGCATCGAAGACCGTCACGCCGCTACGCAGCAAAATTGACAGCGCCCAAGACATCTGAGCCATCGAACCGTTTACTAACAAGTTCCCTACTACCGGCAACCGCAACAGAATTTGGTCAACCCATAATCGACCGAACCGGGTCTGGTACAGCAGCAATAGGACGGCAATCGAAACGATCAGAGTGCTGACGATGAACAATCCGTTAGCCCGAACGCTATCTGAAATATCGATCAACAATTGCGTCGATGGCGGTAATGCTTTTCCCTTTCCTAACAGAAACTTGGCGAATTTCGGGATGATCTTGACGACCATGAAAGTGCCGACGCCGATCGCCGCCAGGATCACGACGACCGGATAAATCATCGCATTGATCATTTGCGCGCGTAGCGCCGCCTTTTTATCCAAATGGACCGCAAGCCTGTCCATGATCGCATCGAGGTCGCCGGTGCTCTCGCCGGCGACGACCAAATTCACCGCCATGTCCGGAAAAACCGCCGGATGTTTTCCCATCGCCGCCGACAATGACTGTCCGGCTTCGATATCCTTCAACATCAAACGAATGGTCAGGTTGAGCCGGGGACTCGTCAATTGCGCCTTTGCGAGCTCGAGCGCCTGAGCGACCGGTAGACCCGCGCGTAGCATGAATGACATCTGCCGGAAGAAAAAAATCAACGAAGCATTGCTTACCGAACGCTGAGAAGCCAGCCAATCCGAAAAATTTTCTTGTCCCAAAAAACCGGAACGGCCCCGTCCTTGTTTCAACTCCATCACGCGCAAACCGCGTTGCCGTAAAATCATCGCCGCCGATGGACCATCGTCCGCCTGCAATTTTCCGGAAATTTCGTTTCCGCCCGCATCGAGCGCAACGTAAGAAAACTGCGGCATATCAGCTCATCTCCATCGTCTCGTGTGTTTTATGAACGGCCACGTCGCGCAATTCGTCCAATGTCGTCAGCCCCATAAGAACCTTCCGACAGCCGTCTTCCCACATGAACTTCAAGCGCTCTCCGGCGCCGGCTTCCAAAGCTTCTTCATCGGCGCCGCGCGCGACCATGCGCGCCAGTTTTTCATCGAACCACAGGGTTTCGAACAAACCCAAACGCCCCCTGAAACCCGAACCCTGGCATACCGCACAGCCGACCGGCTCGAATAGCTCGAGACTTTCGTCTTCGGCACCCAGCTCGAGCAATTCGTCACGACTCGCGATCCGCGGCTTGCGGCAATGCATGCATAGACGCCGAACCAGGCGCTGTGCGATTACCGCCGTCATCGTAGAACCGATCAAAAACGGTTCGCAGCCGATATCGATCAGCCGCGTCACGGCACTAATTGCATTGTTCGTGTGCAGTGTCGAAAACACCATGTGCCCGGTCATTGCCGCCTTGACCGCGACATCGGCCGTTTCATGATCGCGTATCTCGCCGACCATCAGCACGTCGGGGTCGTGTCGTAAAAACGAGCGCAAGGCATCGGCAAAGCCGATCTTCGGTCCCGTTTGAATTTGCGAGATGCCGTCGATCACATATTCGATCGGATTCTCGACCGTCATGATGTTAATGTCCGGGCTGTTGATCTCTTGCAACGCGGCGCATAAGGTCGTCGACTTACCGCTTCCGGTTGGGCCGGTCAGCAAGATCATGCCGTAGGGTTTATGAATCGCCGTTCGAAATTGGTGTAAATCGTCGTCTAACATGCCCAGCTCGGTCAACGACAATCCGCCCGACTCCTGAGCGAGCAGACGCATCGTGACGCGTTCGCCCAAGCGAGTAGGCGCCGTCGCGACTCGGATGTTGAACGCCTTGTCGATCGGCGGCGCCAGATGATACGAAAATCCGCCGTCCTGCGGCATGCGTTGTTCGGCGATGTCGAGCCCGGATAAAACTTTCACGCGCGATACCAATGCAGGGGCAATGGCGCCGTTTGCATCGACAGGATAATCCCGCAGCTTGCCGTCGACGCGTAAACGTACGCGTAACCCGGTCGTCTCGGTCAACAAGTGGATATCAGACGCCCGGTTGTAATAAGCCTCGCGCACTATCGTATCGAGCATAGCGACTAAATCGGCATCGTCCGCGGTCGCTCCCGAGGCCGTTTCGACGCCTTTGCTGGCCAAAGCCTGTGTAATTTTGAGTTGCAACAACGACAAATCGGCCATGACAACCGGCAGCGCGAGACCGAGCAAACGTTGAACCGAATCGAGCATACCTCGATCGCCCGGGTCGGCGACGGCAAGCATCGTTCGGTCGTTGTCGACAACCGGGAGAATCAGTTTGCGTCGCACCAAACTCGGTGGAATTTTCTTCAACAGTTGTCCGTCAATGGGGAGCGTATTCAAATCGATGTAAGGCACGCCTCGTTGTTCGGCCACCGCACGATATAGCGCCGACAGCGGAAAACGGTAGTAAGCCTGCACGGCACCGAGTACCGGAACACGCTGCCGGCGGGCATCAATACGCAGGCGTTCGAGTACCGGCGGATCGATCAAACCGCTACGCATGCCCGCATCGAGTAACTGTTCGTCTGTCAATGCCACAAATTATCCTTCCTACAAAGCCAAGACCAATTCGCACACCAGCGTTTGCGGATACCCGGTTGGCGCAAGGGTGGGTAGTTTTTCGATTTTCAAACGCAAAACCGTGACTTGATAAGGCAGCTTGTCGAGCCCATGTATGAATTTTCTAATCGACACGAACGAGCCCTCCAACTCGATGCGTTGTATTGGCCGATGAAACATCGTTCCGGGTGACATTCTATCGATCCAGCTGCTCGTCTCGGGCAAAATGACCGGGGTTGTTTGTTTCGATTCGACGGTCCGGCTTTTTCTATTTTTCTTATTGTTCTTTTTACTTACGACGCCGACTCGTTTCGCTGGCACTTTTAACGCTTCATTGACGCGAATCCGCACCTGCGAATTGCGGGCAAGCTGAGAGATGCTGACGATCATTTCCTGCGAGTCGAACGGAGCCAACCGAGTTTCTAAGGCCTCGAACTGCGCGCGCACAAGTTCGATCGCTCGCTCCCGGTCTTCGAGTTGTTCGATTAGCTTATCGGCGTCTTCGACCGGCTCATCGGGAATTCTAGCCTTCAGCAAGCGGCTTTGGGTCGCTTCCGCGCTTTTTTGCATGGCGGCGATGGCTTGGTTGGTCGGCCAAAAACGGAATACGCCATATCCGCCGCCGACGATGACGACGATCGACAACGCTATCAGCAGTTGTTCTCGATTGTTCAAACGGGGTATTTTCACGATCGGCCCGCCTTCTGTTGAAGCTGCGAGATGCGATCTGTCTGTACCAATTTGACCAACCGCATCGAGACGGCGAAACCGTCGAGATTGAGCGGACCGGGCCGGCTCGTCACATGCGCGTCCCGGACCTCCAGTTGCCAGGGCGCGATCGCTTCTTTCATTTTTTGAATGAATGTTTGTGCCGCCGCTTCGGAAATCGCCCATGCATCGAGATGAAAGCTTTCCACTTCGACACGCTTGTCTTGCGCTTCGGAAGGCGAGATGGGCGCGGGAACCGTATTGCCGCTTTTCGACGTTTCGTCGATGGCGACAACGATCACCTCGTCGGTCACCGCAGTCTGCAGCACGCCCAAAACGCCTTGAACAAGAGCGGTTCGTTGAGGAGCAGCGTTGCTGTAAAAATCCAACATCGCTTCGAGACGCGCCAAATCGGCTTTTTTCCGAGCCAATGCTTGTTTCCGTTTTCCGATCTCCTGGATTTGGGCATTAATGCGTTTCGTCGCCTCGTCGACGACATTCCAGCGCGCATCGACATCTTGCTTGTGTGTTTCCACCGAATTCTTGCGAATCATCAGCGAGACTTCGGATACCCCGATCGACAACAGCAACACCATTGCCAACGCTGCCCCGCGGACTTCGATTCGCTGCGGCAGCGGCGGCAGCGGCCCGCCGTCCCGCACGCCGACGCAGCGTTCGTCACCGGCGATGCCGAACGCGTGCCGCGCCGCACCGACCATGCCAGGAGAACAAGCCGTACCGATGGCCGGATCGGTGATGACCTCAACCTCGATTTCGAGCATCTGCCGCATCTCCTGCGCCAAAGCATGCGCGTCGTCGTGCCAGCACGCCAACCATACCGGTTCGTTCGGCGCACCATGCAAGGCATGATAATTTTCCAGACAAATTTCAAGCGGGGTCTTCGTAACGTTCAAATACTGACGTTGCTCGGCGATGCGCCCGGCATGCAGCCGCATACCGTAAGTCATGCCGCGATGCGACTCCAGAATCAACTCCGAAGACGGGTTTTTCGGGAGCAGCGTCGTGCTGCAGCCGGTCAATGGATACAACGACTTTAGTTTCACGCCTTGACGGGCAAACACGTCGATCCATCGCTGCAACAAAGACTTGTTGACACAACTCACCAACCAACTGAATGTGCCCGGTATGTCCTCCACCGGTCCTTGAACCGCCCAACCGCATTCGATCGTCTCGTCGTCCGATTTAAGCCATTCCTGACCGGTAAGACAAGCATTGAGTTGACTGCGCTTGATATAGCCCAATTCCTCGGCCAAATCGCCGAAACGGCGCAACGAAAACTTGTCGGACAGCGCCAAACCGCCGGCTTTATTCGGTTTGCCTTGCTGTAAATCCATCACCGCTTGTGCTTGTTCTTCGGTCATGTAGCCCTGTCCGACCAGCAAATGCCCGACCGACCAACGCGTCATATGTTGCATCAACAACGGCTCGACCTCCCAACGCACCAATTCCATCATCTGCTGAATCGGCCTGGGTTTTTTCGGATTGACCGGCAACTCGACCAGTGTCGACAACACCGCAGGAGACAGCAACACCGCCGAACCGCCTCCATTCCAGCCGTCGTTTTTCAACGCGGCAATTAAATCGGCGACCGCATCGGCCATATCCACCTGCTCGATTTTAGCCTGATGCAACACCACGACCTGCGTACCGGAACGGACCAATACTGCGCCGCGTAGCGAAAAACCGTCGGTTTCGCAGACCAGCAGTTGGGAAGGCTTGCCGAAAGGCAATAATTTACTGAACTTCATTAGCTAAACTCTTATGGATTTCCATTTATGCGCTTTAGGGTGCAGTGGCTCCTGGAACCAGGGCATGTGAACTTGATAACATCGATTGTTGCCCCATCTGCTCCGACTTTCCCTCACCTAGCGTTAGGTGAGGGACGATCAGGGGATCGCTCCCACAAGAAATTCCAACCTCCGGCACACCCTGAAGAACATCAATATATATGTCCTCATCGGTTGGCAGAAACTCCTCGTTCCCACGGTCCTCCGTGGGAATGCAGACCGGCGCGTAACCGCACCGTCATTAGACCCATACTCGCACTCGGACTCCGTAGGGAATCCCACAGAGAATCATGGGAGTTAGAAATAGTCTACTCATCAATGATCCATTCAAGGTTGATAGTTTGCCGTGGAACCGCAATGAACTTACTAATATCTTTATTACCAGGTACACCATTCCCTGAATCGCAATCACCGTCAAACAAGACAAAATTGTCCGGCTCCGATGGTTCTGCAGAGTCATGGCAAACAATGGCATAGCCACGCCTACCCAACGGGATAGTAGCGTCCGTACTAAAAATGAAAGACTGGCTGATTGAGCTATTGGCGGCAACCGCGTCACCGACCAGCGTAAAATAATCATTTGTTCCATCTCCGCCATCAACGTAGTTTGTTGAATCGCTTAAATAAACTCTCAATACCAAGCTTGCATTAGCGGCGGGCAAGTCACCAGCGCTTTTGTTTTTGAACGTGACATTAATCTCCGTGACTTGCCAGTCAGATTCAACCACCAACTTATCCGCGCTTATATCATCGGCAGTACTGACGGCATCAAATCCAGCACTGGTCAAACTGATTTCGTTACTCGTAACCAGAAAAGCCCATCCCGAATTCAGCGCATCATTCGCATCCGAATTACCATAACCATCCCTAAAGCGCAGATCCCCGCTTCGTTCCGGCAAAACCGCAATATAAGGCCCGCGCCAGTCTGAGCCGATACCGGTATCATTGTCCAAATGCCACTCGGTAAGGGTAACTGAGTCATCGCAAGGAGATTCATAAGTCTTAGGGTCAGTTTCAGGTATTTTTTCAGCACCCAACTCCAACAACTCCGCTAAGCACCCCGGCAACCGCCCCATGTCCGCGACAAACCCGCTTATCTCCGGACTGCCGTTGACGGTACGGGTCGGATCGCCGACGATGGCCTTGCGGATGATCTCCATGCGGCGCTTGGTTTCGTCGTACTGAGCCTGGTCTTCCACGCCTTCGGTCAACATCAAACCCGCCGACGCCACTAGCGCCATCAGAAACAGCACTAAGACCATTTCCAACAGGGTGAAGCCGGCTGCCGGATGCCTCCTCATTCCCACGCTCCAGCGTGGGAATGCATATCGGTGCTTCAATACCGGCATGAGTTTTGTGCCTGTACTGGGCCTCAGTATGGGTTCCCACGGAGGACCATGGGAACCAGGGAACTCGACGTCGTTCCCACGCTCCCGCGTGGGAATGCAGACCAGTGCTTCCATACCGGTATGCGTTTCGTGCCCGCACTCAGCTTCGGTATGGGTTCCCACGGAGGACCGTGGGAACCAGGGAGCGCCACCTCGTTTCCATGCTCCCGCGCGGGAATGCATACCCGAACCGGAGCTTCTGTACCGGCAAGAGTTTCGTGCTTGTCCCCGGCCCATGGTATGGGGTCCCACTGAAGACCATGGGAACCGGAGTGTCCTCACCATGCCTTGCAAACCTCGATCAGTCCCGCTTGCCCTGCATAATTCCGCGCACTCGAATAGCGCCAGTGCTCCGGCAAATCGACATACCCGCGTTGCACCGGATTGTTATGAATGTACTCTACCTTTTGCCGCATAATCTGTTCGTTTTGAATCCACTCCGGATGGCAGCCTTCCTGCCAGAATTGATACGCTCTATCCCCTTTATGCGCCTTTTTATAAAAAGCCAATTGCTCCAGAATTTGCGTCACATTGTTTTCGGACAGATACCGGATCAAGTGCTTTGCCGTATGCGATTTGAAGCGTGAGATATCTCGCTCCATATCTTCGCTCTGTACGACCAAGTGCAGATGATTTTCCAAGATCACGAACGCATAAACCTTCAAGCCGTCTTGCATCAGAAACCGCAAAGACTCCAACACAATATCGACAGTTGCGGGCCGAGTAAACACCGGAATCCAGTGCAAGACCGTGCAGGTCACGAAATGCGGTAATTTCGGATCGACAATCTTATAACGACTTCTGCCCATGTTTTACCTCCTCGATAGCTTCGTTCCCACGCTCCCGCGTGGGAATGCATACTTGGGCTTCTATAGCGACATGAGTATCCTACTGATATTTAGCCTCGGTATGGATTCCCAAGGAGGACCGCTCATCGTTATACATAAGTCAAAAAATTACCCTTTTGCAAGCTTAGCCAATGAGACCTCAATACCATTTATTGTCACTTGACACACTCGGCTATCCCTCATCTAGCGCTAGGCGATCCGCGTAGGGTACGCTGTGCGTACCATGGTAACCCCGCAATGTTCATGTGCCAACCGAACCGCCAGGGCACGGTTTTGGTACGCGCAGCGTACCCTACAGTTTATGTATAACGATGAGCGGAGGACCGTGGGAACCAGAGTGTCTTCAGCTCTCTCACCGAAACAGACACAATACCAAATCATCTTCGTTAGGTTGACACCAATCGGCCTCATCGACATTGGCATAATTCACCTCTGAATCCAACCGGCCATTCGGCCCCAAACTCACCAGCCGCGCCACGTTGGCGGGCAAGGTATAAATACCGGCGTCATCGGCCTTTAAGCAATCATATTCGCCATCGAAGACGTCATAATTCGCGCCGTTCTTCCGGCAACGATAAGACGCAGGATAAGCCAATTCGGGGTCGAGCAAAATATAACGCTGCCCCCAAGGATCGGTTAAGCCTTGCTCGTTAATATAAGGCCCGTGCCAGCCGCGCCGGGTATCCGGGTTCCAAAGTTTGTCGGTGTGCGCGTTAACGTCGTATGGAAACTGGTGCAGCATACTCAAGCCGCTGTCTTGTTGCACAATGGCCTCATCGGTAAAAAAACCGTTGCGGCACCATCGATGCTTTTTTGCCGCAGTGCTGGACGCTAACAGCTCATTGTCATCGGCGTCTTTAAAGTTCAATAGCATTTCATCGACATCCAGCTGGTAATAGCCCTCGCGATACACCCAGCACGGCAGTTCGCGCGTGTCACGCCGAAACTGCAACAAAGCCTTTCTAATTTCGGCCATTTCAAAGCGGGCGAGAGTGTCTTCGCCGTCATCTTGCACGCCTTCATAGGCGAGTAACGCGCCGCCGGCCAACACTCCCAGCAACGTGATGACGGCCAGCAGCTCAAGCAAGGTAAAGCCCGCGTTACGCGAGCCTCTCTCGTTCCCACGCTCCTGCGTGGGAATGCAGACCGGCGTTACCATACCATTACAAGTCTCAACCCTGAAGCCAGCTTTGGTATGGGTTCTCGCTCGTTTCTCTCGTTCCCACGCTCCTGCGTGGGAATGCAGATCTGAACTACCATACCAGTACAAGCCCAATTCCTGCACTCGGCTTCGGTATGGGTTCCCACGCGGAGCGTGGGAACCCGGATATACCCACCGCATCACTGCCCCCCATGCAAGCGCACGGCTTGCATTCGACCGGCTTTCAACAGCAACCCGGACCACAACTTACGCAAACTCGGCTCATCGGGATTGAGTTTCATTGCTTGCGAGGCATACGCCAACGCTTGGCCCGGTTCACCGCGATACGCCAGCAGGCGGGCGTATTCGCCCAATACCCGCGCCTTGCGACTGCCGTGTAATCTCGGATTTTCCAGCATCGCGGCATACAACGGCAACAGCGTTGCAATCGACAAGCCTTGTTGTTCGCGCATGCGTTTGGCGGTTTGGCCGTACAACAAACCGACCGCGTTGATCGACAAGGGCGGCTGCCGCAAACGTTCGGTCAAGGCGCTCAATAACGCCGGATTCGCAGCTTTGCCTTCCAGCTCATCTAGCCGCAAGGACAAAATCGGCCCGGCCAAATAATAATCATCGACCGCTTGCAAGCCAGCGAACAAGCCGCGTAAAAAGCTTTGTAACTCGCGCATGTCCGGCGTGTCCTCGCCTTGCGCCCGGCGCTGCTCCAGCGCCGTCAACAAGGCCTCGCCGAACATCCCGGCGGTGCGTTCGCAGCGCGGATGATTCTCCCAACTGGTTTGCAGCAAACTCAAACTGCTCGACCAGACGGCGGCGCGCGCGGCGGTGGCGTAACCGCAGACGCCCAGCAACACCACAGCAAGCGCCGAGGCGCCGATACGCGGCGACATGGGCGAGCGAGGCCAGCGCCATAAGCGCGGATGCGTTAGGTAATAAGCCAGCGTCAGCAGCAGGCCGTAAGCGGGTAAATAATTGCGGTGTTCGTAAATCATGTCCAGCGCCACGATGCTCGATTCCATGACGTGACCGATCAGAAAAAAACCGATCCCTAAGCTGAACAGCGGCGCTTTTCGCTGTGCAATGACGGCCAACAGCAGCATCAGCCACCAGCCCAGCCAAGCCAACAAGGTAGTCAGCGGCGCGGTTAAACCGGTGGACAGCAGAAAATCGTCGTGAAACAAGCCCATTTGGCGAATATCCGGCCACAGCAACAGTCGGACATAAAACCACAATACCCGGCCTTGCGTCAGCACGCGCTCTTCGAAGCTGAACGGGCGATTGGCGAACGCCGCGCTTAAACCGCCGGGCTTGAATGCGCCTAGATACGCCAACGCGGCCACCACCGACAGCAACAGCAGCGCCGCGCACACGCCGATTAGCCAGCGCCGGGCGCGTGGCGTGCGGCAGGCAAAATCAAACAACAGCGCTTCCAGCAACAGCGCCAACAACGGCAACAAGACGCCGTTTTCCTTGCTCAACGCCGCCAGCGCGGTGCCGCCGATCAGCCCGAGGGCCAACCATAGCCAGCCGCTCGGCGAGCGGCCATCGGTTAATAAGCGCGTGCGTCCGGTCAAATAGGCCAGCAGGCCGGCCACGGTAAACAACGCCGCCAACTGCGTCATGCGTTGCACGACATGCAGCACCGGGCTCAGATTCAGCGGATGCCATAGCCAGGCGGCCATGACCAACACGCTCAGCCACTGTCGGCGCGTCGGTGACAGCTCGGCAGCCTGACACTGTTGATAAACGGCCAATATGCGCCAGGTTAAATAGCCCAGGCTCAGGCCGGTCAACAAATGCAAAATGAGATTGGTGAGTTTGAAATAATACGGATCGGCGCCGGTGGCGGCATAATTCAGCGCGAAGCTCAACATGCTGACCGGACGCTTCAAGGGCCCCGCGTCGCCCGACCAGGTCGCGGCGGCAATGGCTTGGCTATCGAAGCCGTGCAGGTCGGAAAACGCGGGGTTGTTAAAAATATTCGGTTGATCGTCGAACAGCAACGGCCCCGACAGACCGGGCAGATACAGCCATGCCGTCGCCAGCAGCAGGGCGAAGGCGGTCAATATCGGGTATCGGTTACAGTGGTCGGGCATGGTTATTCGATGATCTTGGGTTACTCGTTCCCACGCTCTCGCGTGGGGATGAATACTGGGGCTTCCATAGCGAGAAGGGCGTCCTGCCGGTACTCGGCCTCCTCGTTCCCACGCTCCCGCGTGGGAATGCATACCGGTGCTTCCATGGCCACTGAGCCTCTTATCGGTATTCAGCCTCGGTATGGGTTCCCACGGAGGACCGTGGGAACCAGAGCATACTGGGGCTTCCATAGCGAGAAGGGCATCCTGCCGGTATTCGGCTTCCTCGTTCCCACGCTCCCGCGTGGGAATGCATACCGGGGCTTCCATGGCCACTGAGCCTCTTATCGGTATTTAGCCTCGGTATGGGTTCCCACGGAGGACCGTGGGAACCAGGGCATACTGGGGCTTCCATAGCGAGAAGGGCATCCTGCCGGTATTCGGCTTCCTCGTTCCCACGCTCCCGCGTGGGAATGCATACCAGGGCTTCCATGGCAACATGAGCCTCTTACCGATATTCAGCCTCGGTATGGGTTCCCACGGAGGACCGTGGGAACCAGAGCATACTGGGGCTTCCATAGCGAGAAGGGCGTCCAGCCGGTATTCGGCCTCCTCGTTCCCACGCTTCCGCGTGGGAATGCATACCGGAGCTTCCATAGCCACTGAGCCTCTTATCGGTATTCAGCCTCGGTATGGGTTCCCACGGAGGACCGTGGGAACCAGGGCATACTCGGGCTTCCATAGCGAGAAGGGTATCCTGCCGGTATTCGGCTTCCTCGTTCCCACGCTCCCGCGTGGGAATGCATACCGGGGCTTCCATGGCCACTGAGCCTCTTATCGGTATTTAGCCTCGGTATGGGT
>JAHJSQ010000030.1 GCA_018830325.1 Gammaproteobacteria bacterium | reverse complement strand
TCTTCCGGAAGGCGTGGAAATGGTGATGCCGGGCGATAACGTCAACGTTGAAGTAAAATTAATTGCTCCGATTGCGATGGAAGAAGGTTTGCGTTTCGCGGTTCGTGAAGGTGGCCGTACCGTTGGCGCGGGCGTTGTTGCTTCGATTATCGAATAACGAAAGCGCTAAATAACTTTTTTAATATTTTCTGAATTAGGTCAGTAGCTCAATTGGCAGAGCAGCGGTCTCCAAAACCGCAGGTTGGGGGTTCGATTCCCTCCTGGCCTGCCATCAGAAAAATACAATAACTATAAATCGTAATAACAATCATGAGTACACAAGTTGAATCCTCAGCATCGGTAGGTGATGTTGTTAAGCAAGTTTTCTCAATTGTTTTTGTTATTGCAGGTCTTGCGGGTTTTTACTACTTTTCCGAATATGCCTTATTATATAGGGTTCTCTCACTAGTCGTTATCGTGATGATTGCGATGGGGCTCATGTTAACAACCCGGATAGGTCAAGGATTTTGGACTTTTGCGCTGGAATCGAAACAAGAAGTAAGAAAAGTAGTTTGGCCGACGCGTCAAGAAACAATGCGGACGACTTTAATGGTGTTTGCAATGGTTCTTATCGTTGGCGTGATACTTTGGTTGCTTGATATGTTTTTATTCTGGGGTGTGCGTTTATTGACCGGTCAAGGAGGATAATAAATGGCACTTCGTTGGTATGTTGTTCATGCTTATTCAAACTTTGAAAACAAAGTTAAAGAAGCGTTAGAAGAAAGGATAAAGCGAGAAGGTCTAGGACAGTATTTCGGCAAAATTCTTGTGCCTACAGAAGAAGTTGTCGAGATGCGTATGGGGCAGCAGCGTAAAAGCGAACGGAAGTTTTTTCCGGGTTATGTGCTCGTGCAGATGGAGTTGACCGATGAAACATGGCATATGGTTAGAGATGTCCCTAGAGTACTTGGGTTTATTGGTGGAACATCCGACAAGCCGGCGCCTATAACAGAAAAAGAGGCGATGTCTATTTTAAATAGAGTCGAGGAAGGGGTTAATAAGCCAAGGCCAAAAGTTTTATTTGAAGTCGGTGAAGTTGTAAGAGTAAACGACGGTCCATTTAAGGATTTTAACGGAACGATAGAAGAAGTTAATTACGAAAAGAGTAAACTTAGGATTTCGGTTTTAATTTTTGGCAGGTCGACACCGGTAGAGTTGGATTTCAATCAAGTTGAAAAATCATAAAAAAGCGTTAAAAATTTTTTAAAATCCTGGATATGATTGTGTCCGGGATTTTTGTTTATTAGGGGAGCTGAAAAGCGATTGCACCCGATTTGGAGTAAATAATGGCAAAAAAAATTAATGCATACATAAAGTTGCAAGTAAAAGCTGGCGAAGCAAATCCTAGTCCACCAGTAGGGCCTGCATTAGGTCAGCATGGTGTCAACATTATGGAGTTTTGTAAAGCCTTTAATGCAAAAACTCAAGAGTTAGAAAAAGGTTTGCCGATTCCGGTTGTTATTACCGTTTATAGCGATCGTAGTTTTACCTTTATTACTAAAACGCCGCCTGCTTCGATTTTGTTGAAAAAAGCGGTTGGTGTAAAGAGCGGCAGTAGTACGCCGAATAAAGTGAAAATTGGCACAGTGACGCGTGAACAGCTTGAAGAAATCGCCAAAACAAAAATGGAAGATTTAAATGCGGCAAGTTTGGATGCGGCAGTTAAAACTATAGCCGGAAGTGCTCGTAGTATGGGCCTCAATGTGGAGGGCGTGTAATGGCAAAGCTGACTAAAAAAGCAAAACTGATTAAGTCGAAAGTAGATAGAAGCAAACAATATTCGGTCGATGAAGCGGTTGGTTTATTGAAAGAGCTAGGTAACAGCAAGTTTATCGAATCGATAGATGTCAGTGTCAACTTAGGCGTTGATCCAAGAAAATCCGATCAAAATGTTCGTGGTGCTACCGTATTGCCGAATGGAACCGGTAAATCGGTAAGAGTTGCTGTATTTACTCAAGGAGCCAATGCAGATGCGGCGAAAGAAGCGGGTGCGGACATTATTGGTATGGACGATTTAGCCGATCAGGTTAAAAAAGGCGAAATGAATTTCGACGTAGTGATCGCTTCTCCCGATGCAATGAGAGTTGTTGGTCAACTTGGACAGATTTTGGGCCCAAGAGGCTTAATGCCAAATCCAAAAGTCGGAACGGTTACGCCTGATGTTGCAACCGCCGTTAAAAATGCAAAATCAGGGCAAGTTCGTTATCGTACCGACAAGTCGGGGATCATCCACTGCTCAATCGGTAAAGTGGATTTTGACGCAACAGCCATTCAACAAAACCTGGAAGCGTTATTGGCCGATTTGCGCAAAGCCAAGCCAAGTGCTGCAAAAGGCGTATATATGAAGAAAATTACGCTGTCTTCGACCATGGGCCCAGGGCTGTGGATCGATCAGAGTGGACTAGCAGGTTAAGGGGAAAGACTTTGGGTTGCCGGAAATGCCGGCAACCGTCAAAGACCGCAGGTGTTGTAAAAACTTAATTGTCCTGCGTAGACGGGAGCTGGAGCCGCAAAGATGGTGAAAGGGACCGTAAGGGGCATCTACTTAAAGATGCGTTTTATTGATTCTGACAAAAAATCAGAAATGTACCGGAGGTAAATTGTGGCACTAAATTTAGATAGCAAGAAAGCTGTCGTCGAAGAGGTTGCCGAATTCGCCGCTAAAGCCCATTCCGCCGTCGCGGCGGAATATCGCGGTTTGACCGTGTCGGAAATGACCGAATTACGGAAAAATGCAAGAGAAACGGGTGTTTATCTGCGGGTTGTGAAAAACTCATTGGCAAAAAGAGCCATAGCCGGGACAGAATTCGAATGTATGCAAGAGGGCTTAGTCGGTCCGTTATTGCTAGCTTTTTCGATGGAAGACCCAGGTTGTGCGGCAAGATTAATCCATGAGTTTGCAAAAAGTCATAACAAGCTCGTCACTAAAATAGTGGCTATCGGTGGGCAGGCATATGATGCTAATGAGCTTGAAAGACTGGCAAAACTGCCGACGCGCGATCAAGGAATTAGCATGTTGATGTCGGTGATGAAAGCACCGGTTGGTAAGCTTGCACGGACATTGGCTGCACTTAAAGATCTTAAAGAAGCGGCATAACCTTTTTTTAACCAGTTTTACATCTATTTTAGAGGAATACATAATGGCAATTTCACAAGAAGATATCTTGGAAGCGGTCTCTAACATGACGGTTATGGAAATCGTTGATTTAATTTCAGCGATGGAAGAAAAATTCGGCGTATCGGCGGCTGTCATGGCTGCGGCTCCAGCGGCAGCGACGGCGGCAGCGGCTGAAGAACAAACTGAATTCGATGTTATTTTGACTGCGGCCGGAGCCAACAAAGTTGCCGCGATTAAAGCGGTTCGCGGAATCACGGGTCTGGGCTTGAAAGAAGCGAAAGACGCCGTTGAAGGAGCGCCAACTACTTTGAAAGAAGGCGTTAGCAAAGATGAAGCAGAAGCGGTCAAAAAGGATCTTGAAGACGCAGGCGCCTCAGTCGAAATTAAGTAACGATTTTGACGCAAAATTTAAGGCATTAAGCCTCTTAGTACGGCTGGTGACATTTTGTCATCGGCCTTTTGCTGCTTATTTATAGGCGGCAAAAAATAATTCCTGATGAAATAGGTATGGAAGCAATATGGCCTACTCTTTTACCGAAAAAAAACGCATTCGTAACAACTTTGGCAAAGGTACAGAAGTACTCGACGTGCCTTATCTCTTAGCGACGCAAATCAATTCCTACGCAAGTTTTCTGCAATCCGGTATGTTACCGGAAAAACGGTCGAACGTAGGTTTGCACGCCGCTTTTTCCAGTGTTTTCCCAATAGAAAGTCATTCCGGGTATGCAGTTCTGGAATATGTAAAGTACCGGTTAGGAGAGCCGACATTCGACGTCAGGGAATGTCAACAAAGGGGTGCAACTTTTGCAGCGCCACTGAGAGTGTTGGTGCGCTTAGTCATTTACGATAAAGACGCACCTGGAAGCACGAAAGTTGTTAAGGATATCCGGGAGCAGGAAGTCTACATGGGGGAGTTGCCGTTAATGACCGATAACGGAACTTTCGTCATTAATGGAACCGAGCGGGTAATCGTTTCTCAGTTACACCGTTCTCCGGGCGTGTTTTTTGATCACGATAAAGGTAAAACGCATTCATCAGGAAAGTTATTATTCAACGCAAGAGTTATCCCTTATCGCGGCTCTTGGCTTGACTTCGAGTTCGATCACAAGGACTGTGTCTATGTCAGAATAGATAGACGTAGAAAAATTCCGGCAACGATCTTATTAAGAGCGCTGGGTTATAATGACGAAGAAATGATGGATATTTTCTTTGAAACCAATCGCTTTGTCTTGAATGATAATAGTTGTTTGTTTGATTTAGTGCCGGAGCGACTGAGAGGCGAAATTGCCGCCTTCGATTTTAAACATGACGGAAAGGTTCTTATCGAAGAGGGGCGTCGGATAACGGCAAAACATATACGCCAATTAAAAGAAGCGGGCGTCACTCAAATCGAAGTCCCTAAAGCCTATCTGCATGGAAAAGTGCTAAGCCGTAACCTGATCGATGAATCGACAGGTGAGCTGATTGCCAATGTCAATGATGAGCTTACCGAAGAATTGCTTGATAAAATCATAGATAGCGGTATACAAGAGCTAAACACGATTTATGTCAACGACCTGGATAGAGGACCCTATATCTCGAACGCGATGCGTTTGGACACGAGTAGCACGCAGCTGGAAGCGTTAGTTGAAATTTATCGCATGATGAGACCGGGAGAGCCGCCGACAAAAGAATCAGCGGAGAATCTGTTTCAAAACCTGTTTTTTACCGAAGACCGTTACGATTTGTCGACCGTCGGGCGTATGAAATTCAATCGCCGTCTGGGTCGTCAAGAAACAACTGGAGAGGGTACGCTCAGCAAGGAAGATATCATTGATGTATTAAAGGAATTGATCAATATCCGAAACGGAAACGGTAATGTCGATGATATCGATCATTTGGGTAACCGAAGAGTCCGTTCCGTTGGCGAGATGATAGAGAACCAATTCCGAGTTGGCTTGGTTAGGGTTGAGCGTGCGGTTAAAGAGCGGCTGACATTAGCCGATTCCGAAGGCCTGATGCCGCAGGAAATTATCAACGCGAAACCGGTATCTGCGGCGGTTAAAGAGTTTTTCGGCTCAAGCCAGCTGTCACAGTTCATGGATCAAAATAATCCACTTTCTCAGGTTACGCATAAGCGCCGGGTATCGGCTTTGGGCCCGGGTGGATTGGCGCGCGAGCGTGCCGGCTTCGAGGTGCGTGATGTTCATACCACGCATTACGGACGCGTTTGCCCGATCGAAACTCCGGAGGGGCCGAATATCGGTTTGATCAACTCATTGGCCGTTTATGCGCGCACCAACGAATATGGCTTTCTTGAAACGCCTTACAGAAAAGTTGTCGATGGAAAACTGACTGATCAGGTTGAATATCTTTCGGCGATCGAAGAAGGGGAATTTGTCATCGCTCAGGCTGCTGTGCCGGTCGATGCGGACGGTCGTCTAAAAGAAGGGCTGGTATCATGCCGTTATAAAGACGAATTTACATTGTCGATGTCCGATACCGTGCAATATATGGACGTATCGTCTAAACAAATCGTATCGGTTGCAGCGTCTATCATCCCTTTCTTGGAGCACGACGACGCGAATAGAGCGTTAATGGGTTCGAATATGCAGCGTCAAGCGGTTCCGACTCTAAGAGCCGAGAAGCCGCTAGTAGGAACGGGTATGGAGCGAACCGTAGCAAAGGATTCCGGGGTGGCTGTCGTAGCTACGCGAGGCGGAACCATTGAGGCCGTCGATGCTGCTAGGATTGTGGTCAGGGTGAACGATGCCGAAACCGAGTCAGGTGAGCCTGGGGTCGATATTTATAACCTGACCAAGTACACGCGATCGAACCAAAATACCTGTATTAACCAAAAGCCATTGGTTAAGCTTGGCGATATCGTCAATGCTGGCGATATATTGGCCGATGGGCCTTCGACCGATATCGGTGAATTGGCTTTGGGTCAAAATATGTTGGTGGCTTTCATGCCTTGGAATGGATACAACTTTGAGGATTCAATTTTAGTTTCCGAACGGGTTGTTAAAGAAGATCGTTTTACGACTATTCATATTGAAGAAAAAACATGCGTTGCGCGGGATACTAAATATAACCCGGAAGAGATTACCGCGGACATTCCAAACGTCAGCGAAGAAGCCTTATCGAAATTGGATGAGTCCGGGATCGTTTATGTTGGTGCCGAGGTCAAAGGCGGTGATATTCTGGTCGGGAAAGTGACTCCGAAAGGTGAAACGCAATTGACACCTGAAGAAAAACTATTACGTGCGATTTTCGGTGAGAAAGCGGCCGATGTAAAAGACACGTCATTAAGAGTACCGAACGGTGTTGAAGGGACGGTTATCGATGTCCAGGTCTTCACGCGAGATGGTGTTAAGAAGGATAAGCGTGCGCTCGAAATAGAAGAAGAGCAAATCAAGCGTTATAGAAAAGATCTTGACGATCAGCTAAAAATTGTCGAAAAGGACATATATGCGCGAGTCGCTAGATTAATCGTCGGCAAGAAGGCTTTATCCGGGCCGGATAATTTATCTTCAGGCACCGTCGTAAATCAAGAATATCTGGATAAATTGAGGCCTTCTCAATGGCTGCAAATCAAAATGGAAGATGAAAACATCAATGTCCAATTGGAAGGAGTCATCGAGCAAATCGAACAGCAGAGAAAGGATTTCGATGTCAAGTTTGATATCAAGCGCAAAAAGATCACTATGGGCGATGATTTGCCGCCCGGTGTTCTAAAAATGGTTAAGGTCTACCTCGCGGTTAAGAGAAGAATACAGTCGGGCGATAAAATGGCTGGACGACATGGAAATAAAGGGGTTATTTCTATGATTAGACCTATCGAAGACATGCCTTATACAGCCGATGGTAATCCGGTCGATATCGTGTTAAATCCTCTTGGGGTTCCGTCCCGTATGAATGTAGGTCAGGTGTTGGAGACGCATTTGGGTTGGGCATCTAAGGGTTTAGGTATCAAGATTGGTAAAATGCTTGAGGCTCAAGCAAAAATTGTTGAAATTAGAGGGTTTTTAGAAAAAATCTATAATAGCAGCGGTCGTAAAGAAGACTTGAATGCCTTGACCGATAAGGAGATCCTCGAGCTAGCCCATAATTTGATAGAAGGGGTGCCGATGGCGACTCCGGTTTTCGATGGCGCTACCGAAGACGAAATTAAAACCATGTTGAGACTAGCAGATTATCCTGAACATGGTCAAACTATACTTTATGACGGTTTGACCGGCGAACCGTTCGAACGCGAAGTTACCGTTGGTTACATGTACATGTTGAAATTGAACCACCTGGTAGATGATAAAATGCATGCGCGCTCTACCGGTCCTTATAGTCTGGTAACTCAACAGCCGCTGGGTGGAAAGGCTCAATTTGGCGGACAACGATTCGGTGAAATGGAGGTCTGGGCTTTGGAGGCTTATGGGGCGGCTTATACCTTGCAAGAAATGTTGACAGTGAAATCCGATGATGTAACCGGCCGAACCAAAATGTATAAAAATATCGTTGATGGCGACCATAAGATGGAAGCTGGTATGCCGGAATCGTTCAACGTCTTGATCAAAGAAATACGTTCACTCGGTGTCAATATTGAGTTAGAAAGCGATTGAGTTCGATAATTTACCTTAATTTGATTGCCCGTTCCGGCCTCGTGCCGGAAACCATTTAGAGAGGATAAGCTCTTGAAAGATTTAATGAACTTTTTAAAGCGCCAAGGCCGCGCCGATGATTTCGATTCAATTCGCATAGGCTTGGCGTCTCCTGACATGATCCGTTCTTGGTCTTATGGAGAAGTTAAAAAGCCCGAAACGATTAATTATCGAACTTTTAAGCCGGAACGAGATGGATTGTTTTGCGCCAAAATTTTTGGCCCTGTGAGCGATTATGAATGTTTATGCGGAAAATATAAAAGACTGAAACATAGAGGCGTAATCTGTGAAAAATGCGGCGTTGAAGTCACGCTTTCAAAAGTGCGCCGAGAAAGAATGGGGCATATTGAGTTAGCCAGTCCAGTTGCTCATATTTGGTTTTTGAAGTCCTTGCCATCGCGGATTGCACTGCTGCTAGACATGACGCTTCGTGAAATTGAGCGCGTCTTGTATTTCGAGTCATTCGTGGTGCTTGATCCGGGTGTAACTCCGCTTAATAAAGGGCAATTGTTAACCGATGACGAATATCTCGATGCCGTCGAGGAATTTGGCGATGATTTCGTTGCGAAAATGGGTGCCGAAGCCGTTTTTGACTTGCTTAAAGCAATTGATCTTAATGGCGAAATCAATCGTTTACGGGAAGAGATTAACGGCACTAATTCAGAAACCAAAATTAAAAAGTTTTCAAAGCGCTTGAAAGTGATCGAATCACTGTTGAGCTCTAAAAATCGTCCTGAATGGATGATTATGCAAGTATTGCCGGTTTTGCCTCCGGAGTTGAGACCTTTGGTGCCTTTGGATGGAGGACGGTTTGCCACGTCGGATTTAAACGATCTTTATCGTCGCGTTATCAATAGGAATAACCGGCTAAATCGTTTGTTGGATTTGAACGCGCCGGATATTATCGTTCGTAACGAAAAGCGAATGCTGCAAGAGTCGGTCGACGCATTGCTCGATAATGGCCGTAGAGGCAGAGCTATCACCGGTACAAATAGAAGACCGCTTAAATCCCTAGCTGATATGATCAAAGGGAAGCAAGGCCGGTTCAGACAAAATTTGCTAGGTAAGCGTGTCGACTATTCCGGACGTTCGGTAATTGTGGTTGGGCCAACGCTACGTTTACATCAATGCGGTTTACCTAAAAAAATGGCTTTGGAATTATTCAAACCGTTTATCTTTAGCAAATTGCAGTTAAGAGGACTCGCGACAACGATTAAAGCTGCGAAAAAAATGGTTGAGCGAGAAGGTGCCGAAGTTTGGGATATTCTCGAGGAAGTCATTCGCGAACATCCGGTATTGTTAAATAGGGCGCCGACCCTGCATCGCCTAGGGATACAAGCGTTTGAGCCAACCTTGATCGAAGGTAAAGCGATACAGTTGCATCCTTTAGTTTGTAGCGCTTTCAATGCCGATTTTGACGGCGACCAAATGGCGGTACATGTGCCATTGTCGATAGAGGCACAGCTTGAAGCTAGAACGTTGATGATGGCGACCAATAATATTTTGTCGCCAGCAAGCGGTGAACCGATTATCAACCCGTCTCAGGACGTGGTTTTAGGGCTTTATTTTATAAGCCGAGAAAAAGTCAATGCAAAAGGTAATGGCTCGATCTTTGTTTCAATAGATGAGGTTCATAAAGCCTTGGCATTTAAAAGTGTCGACTTACAAGCCAAGATTCAATTAAGAATTACTGAAAGAATAAAAACTGATAGAGGGGTTGCCGAACAAAAAACCTATCGTGTCGAAACGACGGTTGGTCGAGCATTGATTTGGGAAATTGTTCCCGAAGGTATGCCGTACGAGATAGTCAATTGTGATATGACGAAGAAAAATATATCGCGGCTGATCAATTATTGCTATCGGCATTTAGGTATCAAGGAAACGGTCATTATGGCCGACCAATTGATGTATCTTGGTTTTCGTTATGCAACCCGCTCGGGTGTGTCTTTCGGTATCGAAGATATGGAGATACCGGCTAAGAAAGAAGAAATCATCAATACGGCTAATGCAGAAGTTAACGAAATACAAAGTCAATACTCATCAGGTCTGGTGACTGACGGTGAGCGATACAACAAGGTAGTTGACATCTGGTCTCATGCAAACGATCAGGTTGCGAAAGTCATGATGGATGGTTTGGGTGTTGAGGAAATCGAAGATGCCGATGGCAATAAGGTTACTCAGAAATCGTTCAACTCAATATTTATGATGGCCGAGTCGGGTGCTCGGGGTTCCGCTGCACAGATTAGACAATTGGCCGGTATGCGAGGCTTGATGGCGAAGCCGGATGGTTCGATTATCGAAACGCCGATTACTGCGAACTTTAGGGAAGGTCTGGACGTACTGCAGTACTTTATTTCGACTCATGGCGCTCGTAAAGGGCTAGCCGACACGGCGTTGAAAACCGCCAACTCGGGTTATTTGACACGGCGTTTGGTCGATGTGGCTCAGGATTTGGTTATTACAGGCGACGATTGCGGCACGACACAAGGTATCTCGATGATGCCCATTATCGAAGGCGGTGATGTGGTCGAGCCATTGGCCGAGCGTGTATTGGGTCGTGTAGTCATCAGCGACGTGATGGATGCGGCTGGCGAAAAAGTTATTGTTAAAAACGGAACTTTGCTAGATGAATACTGGGTGTCGGTGCTTGAAGAAAACAGCGTCGATCACGTTTATGTGCGTTCGGTTATCACTTGTGAAAATCGCCATGGTGTTTGTGCGGCATGTTACGGCAGAGACTTGGCTAGAGGGCATTTAGTCAATAGTGGAGAAGCGGTCGGTGTCATTGCTGCGCAATCCATCGGTGAGCCGGGGACGCAGTTGACAATGCGTACTTTCCATATTGGCGGTGCAGCTTCGAGATCGGCTGCGATTAGTAATGTACAAGTTAAAGCGGCTGGAACAGTTAAGTTAAGTAACCTTAAGACTGTTACAAACCGGGAGGGAAATCTGGTAGCGGTTTCCCGGTCCGGTGAAATTGGCATCATCGACGAATATGGCCGTGAACGCGAGCGCTATAAAATTCCTTATGGAGCGGTGTTGTTAGTACAGGACGGCAGTAAAATTAACGGTGGAGAAATTATCGTCAACTGGGATCCGCATACGCATCCGGTAATTACCGAAGTCGATGGCGTGGTCAGCTTATTCGACTTCATGGATGGTGTAACGGTTCAAAAGCAGGCGGATGAGGTTACGGGCTTAAGTTCCTTGGTAGTTACCGACCCTAAGCAAAGGGGTAGTGCCGGTAAAGACTTGCGCCCAATGGTTAAGCTAATGGATGCCGCTGGAGAAACTATTTATTTACCGGGAACAGAAATTCCCGCGCAGTATTTCTTGCCGACCGGAGCAATTGTCAGCATCAAGGATGGCCATGAAGTTAAAGTTGGTGACGTATTGGCGAGGATTCCTCAGGAGTCGAGTAAAACGCGCGATATTACAGGTGGTTTACCTCGTGTAGCCGACTTGTTTGAAGCAAGAAAAACCAAGGATCCGGCGATTTTAGCAGAAACAACCGGCACGATATCCTTCGGTAAAGAGACCAAAGGTAAGCAGCGTGTCATTATAACGGATGCAAGCGGCGAACAATATGAAACATTGGTGCCGAAATGGCGACACATCACAGTGTTCGAGGGCGAGCATGTAGAGAAAGGTGAAACCATCGCTGAAGGTGAATTGACTCCGCACGATATCTTAAGATTGCGTGGCATTGAAGATCTAGCGAATTATTTAGTGAAAGAGATTCAAGACGTTTATCGATTACAAGGTGTAAAAATCAATGATAAACATATTGAAGCAATCATTAGACAAATGCTTCGTAAAGTTGAAATTACTGCGGGCGGTGACACGGAATTCTTGAAAGGCGATCAGGTCGAGCGGGCCTATGTTCGTGAGATCAATGAAAAAATGGAGGCGGAAGGAAAGATACCGGCAAGTTTTGAGTCTGTTTTGTTAGGTATCACTAAAGCTTCATTGGCAACTGAGTCATTTATCTCGGCTGCTTCCTTCCAGGAGACGACTCGAGTGTTGACGGATGCAGCGGTTCGCGGGCTGAGCGACGGTTTGCATGGGTTGAAGGAAAATGTGATCGTTGGGCGATTAATACCTGCGGGTACTGGGTTAGCCTATCATGAACAAAGAAGGAAGCGACGCTCCAAAGACATGGAGGTTCCATCCGAGGGTGATAATATTTCATCAGTCGATGCGGGTGATGTAGAAGAAGCGTTAAAGCAAGCCTTAAACACTGAATAATTTAAATCGGCTTGACCTGGTAAAAAAATAGCGTTAAGATGCTCTGCTCAAATGAGCTAACGCTATTTGTCAGGATAAGCATTATATGGCCGCTGTGCATAAAAATGTACGGCGGTTATTTTTATTGACTGGCGGGTAAACTGAATTATTGGAGTAACAAATTTATGGCCACGATCAACCAATTGGTTCGTAAGCCGCGTGCTAAAAGAATAGAAAAAAGCAATGTTCCGGCGCTGGAGGCATGCCCTCAGCGCCGCGGAGTATGTACTAGAGTCTATACCACGACTCCCAAGAAGCCGAACTCGGCATTAAGAAAGGTCGCGCGGGTACGGTTGACTAACGGTGCGGAGGTAAGTAGCTATATTGGTGGTGAGGGTCACAACCTGCAAGAGCATTCCGTTGTGTTGATTCGTGGTGGTAGGGTAAAGGATTTGCCGGGTGTGCGATATCACGTCGTTCGCGGAAGTCTTGATACTTCGGGTGTCAAAAACAGAAAGTGCGGTCGTTCGAAGTATGGAACGAAAAGACCTAAAGCCTAACGAAGTTTGGTGAATTAAATGTCAAGAAGAAGAGTAGCGGCGAAAAGAGACGTCATTCCGGATCCTAGGTTTGGTAGCACCATGCTAACCAAGTTCATGAATATGATCATGACTAGCGGAAAGAAATCAGTTGCCGAAAAGATTGTATATGGTGCGCTGGACGTTATCGAAAGTAAAGGTCATGCCGAGCCGTTGGAGGTATTGACTCGAGCTCTGGAGAATGTGCAGCCGCGTGTTGAAGTTAAGTCAAGACGTGTCGGCGGGGCAACTTATCAGGTTCCTGTAGAAGTTAGACCTTCGCGTCGTGCGGCTTTGGCGATGCGCTGGCTGATTGATGCGGCTCGTAAAAGAAACGAAAAAAACATGCCTTCAAAGCTGGCCGGCGAGTTGTTGGATGCCTTCGAAAGCCGGGGTGCGGCAGCTAAAAAGCGTGAGGAAACTCATCGTATGGCCGAGGCGAACAAGGCGTTTTCTCATTACCGTTGGTAATTTAAGTTACTGAAGGCTTGCACAGTGGCACGGAAAACTCCCCTTAGTCGTTATCGAAACATAGGCATCATGGCTCATATTGATGCCGGTAAGACGACGACTACCGAGCGCGTACTGTTTTATACGGGCGTTTCGCACAAAATAGGCGAGGTGCATGATGGTGCGGCAACCATGGATTGGATGGCTCAAGAGCAAGAAAGAGGTATTACCATTACCTCGGCCGCTACCACCTGTTTTTGGAGCGGTATGAGCAAACAGTTTCCGGAGCACCAAATAAATATTATTGATACGCCGGGGCATGTTGATTTTACGATCGAAGTTGAGCGGTCCCTCAGGGTTTTAGATGGAGCTTGTGCCGTATTTTGCGCGGTGGGCGGTGTTGAGCCGCAATCGGAAACAGTGTGGAGACAGGCTAATAAATACCATGTGCCGAGGTTGGCGTTCATCAATAAAATGGATAGGCAAGGAGCCAATTATTTAAGGGTGGTTCAGCAAATTAAAGCTCGTTTAGGAAGTAATCCTATTCCTATGCAATTGCCGATAGGTGCTGATGATTCGTTCGAAGGCGTTGTAGACCTGATAAAAATGAAAGCCATTTATTGGGATGAAGCAACCAAGGGAATGAATTTCGAGGAGCGTGAAATACCGGCCGATATGTTTTCACTCTGTCAAGAATGGCGTGATCACATGATTGAGTCGGCAGTGGAAGGTTCTGATGAGCTAATGGAAAAATACCTTGACGGTGTTGATCTCTCTGAAGAGGAGATTAAAAAAGGAATACGACAGCTCACATTAAATAATCTTGCAGTTCCTACATTTTGCGGATCGGCCTTTAAAAACAAAGGCGTTCAGGCGATGTTGGATGCTGTAATCGAGTATTTGCCTTCGCCTACAGAAGTTAAGCCGATTAAAGGTGTTCTTGCGGATGATGTGACCGAAGAAGAGCGACCTGCGGACAATGATGCGCCTTTTGCGGCGCTAGCTTTTAAAATTGCAACCGATCCCTTTGTAGGGGTTTTAACCTTTATCCGGGTTTATTCGGGCGTACTTAACTCCGGCGATGCTGTTTATAACTCGGTGAAAAAGAAGAAAGAGCGTATAGGGCGATTAGTGCAAATGCATGCAAATTCCCGCGAAGAAATTAAGGAAGTGCATGCCGGCGATATAGCAGCGGCAATAGGTCTGAAAGATGTCACTACCGGCGATACTTTATGTGACATGAAATCGGTCATTGTGCTTGAGAGAATGGATTTTCCTGAGCCGGTAATATCGGTTGCCGTAGAGCCGAAAACTAAAGCCGATCAAGAGAAAATGGGTGTTGCTCTTAGCAAGCTTGCCCAAGAAGATCCATCGTTTCGTGTGCATACCGACCAGGAGTCAGGTCAAACCATTATTTCCGGAATGGGTGAATTACATCTGGAGATAATTGTAGACAGAATGAAAAGGGAATTCAGCGTCGATGCTAACGTAGGCGCTCCTCAAGTTGCCTATAGAGAAACTATTCGCAAGCAAGTGGAGCAAGAGGGAAAGTTTATTCGTCAATCCGGCGGGCGAGGTCAATATGGACATGTATGGTTGCGAATCGAGCCTAAAGAACCCGGTTCCGGATATGAATTTGTGAATGAAATTGTTGGTGGCGTGGTTCCAAGGGAATACATACCGGCAGTTGACAAAGGAGTGCAGGAGCAACTGGAAAATGGAGTTTTGGCAGGGTTTCCAGTGGTGGATGTAAAGGTATCATTGTTTGATGGATCGTACCACGATGTTGATTCGAGCGAGATGGCATTTAAAATCGCTGGATCAATGTGCTTTAAAGAGGGTGCAAAAAAAGCCGACCCGGTCCTTCTGGAGCCAATAATGAAGGTAGAAGTCGTGACTCCGGAAGATTACATGGGTGATGTTGTAGGTGATATAAACAGGCGCCGTGGAATCATTCAGGGTATGGACGACACTCCTGCAGGTAAAACTATCAGTTGTGAAGTTCCGTTGGCGGAGATGTTCGGTTATGCGACTGATTTGCGATCTGCAACACAGGGGCGAGCAACATACAGTATGCAATTTGAAAAATACGCTGAAGCACCTGCAAATATTGCAGAAGCAATCATAAAAAAAGTTTCATAAATTGAATAGAAAATAAAGGTATTGAATCATGTCCAAAGAAAAATTCGAACGTAAAAAACCACACGTAAACGTAGGAACCATCGGTCACGTCGATCATGGTAAAACCACATTAACCGCGGCATTGACAAAAGTGATGGCGGATGCGCGTGGCGGCGTCTACAAAGCCTAC